>JAYUZN010000766.1:0-5063 GCA_043751755.1 Bacteroidota bacterium
TTATCAATATTGATGATTTAAAAAATTGATTATCAAGCTATTGAAATAAAATTCTGTGTTTCAAATATAGAGAAGTGTAAACTGCTTATGAAACATGCCAGAAAATGAATATGCAAGAGAATGATAAACATTATATTGCGCTTTTACAAGACATAAAAACGCAAATTCTGCAAAGTCAAGTAAAAACTGTGATGGCTGCTAATGCACAAATGCTTTGGGCATATTGGTGTGTGGGTCATGCTATCTTAGTGCAGCAAGAAAAGTTGGGCTGGGGAAATCAAATTGTCCATAAACTTTCGCAAGACCTTAAAAGGGAATTTCCCCAAATCAAAGGCTTTTCGCCTCGTAATTTGGCTTATATGCGGCAGTTTGCGTTGTTGTATTCCGCATCTGTGATTGAACAAATATTAACCTTTCAACAGCAAATAGAACAAAGTCAATCGCCCTACCAATTATTATCAAAAAATATCCAATCATTTGATAATCAACAAAATACAATTTTGCAACCTCCCGTTGCAAAATTAGCAGAAAGTCGTTTTCTTGAATGTTTAATTGCCAAAATTTCGTGGTCGCACCATATTGTTTTGATTAACAAAGTAAAGGATTATGGGCAATTGGTTTGGTACATGATAAATACCATTGAAAACGGGATAAGTAGGGATATCTTAGATTTGCAAATTAAAAGTAACCTATATGAACGTCAAGTAAGTCATCCTAAAATTACGAATTTTCAACAAACGTTACCACAACCTCATTCTGATTTTGCCAATTATTTGCTCAAAGACCCCTATATTTTTGATTTTGTGCAAGCAAAAGAAAAAGCAGACGAAAGAAGCAAGGCTATTCCCGAAAATTTGAAATCGGATTTGCCAGATATTGAGGAACTCGAAAAAGAACTAAAAACAGAATGAATGGAGGGTAGATTAATCACTTATTTTCATATATATGGAACGCTATCTTGAACAACTTCTTGAAGAAATCAAAGCCGCAGAAGGGCGGATTCCGCCGCCTGATGAGCCTTATCCAGATTGCTTGATTGACAAGGAACGCTATTCTTTTCCCTACCTCTATGAATGGGAAAATCACCGCACGCCGCAACTCTCCGAGTTGTTGGGCTTGGAAAAAACGCAATTTCCCCCCGCAGAACGCTTATCTGCCCCACAAATGCAAGCCATTATTGATGCCATGTTTGAACTATGGGCAGTCTTTAACTTGTATCCCGAAATCCCAGAAGGGATTCCATTAGACTTGCTTTATACAGTGGTTGTCAATGAGTTAGATGAATATCATGACTATACTCCCGAAGAAAAAACGGAAATAGATTTTTGTAGTTACAACTGTAAACTCTGCCAACTCGGAGAGTATTGTCATTGTGAAGAGGATAATAGCTACGAAGAATGGTTGGCAAAACCCGAATCCGAAAAGCAGGCTTTTTTAGATGACTTTCATGCAAAGATTGCCGAAAATCTGGCAAAAGGATTTCAATCAAAAGAGGATACGGAGAAGGGTTTATAGCGAAAAGACAAGGTTTTTCTGCAAATTTTTGTCGCTTTTCATAAATGTATGCAGCCCGCTTGTTCCATCAGCAAAAAGGCAATGATAAATACTTTAACACATATATGTATGGCAAATTTTAGTAACTGGACACTTACTAAATTAAAAAAACGCTTTGAATTAAAGCCTAGCTTACAGCTTTCTGAAACAGAAGCTTGGCAAAGCGTTGATTATGTTATTTCGGATTTTGACAAATATTTTTTAGATAAAATGCAAGCGCATTTAGCCGATAATATTTTTTCGTGGAACGAAGCCGAATTAGCGCAGCATTTTATTGGTCCCTTGTTCACTTGGGCGAACTTTACGACCGAGAACAGCAATATTTTTCATGAACGCTCTTTTGGGGCAACAGTTGATGGCGAGGAATTAAGCGGAGAACCTGATGCGATTATTGCCTTTGGGCATGATGAGCCAGAAAAACCCTATTTTTGTTTTCAAGAATACAAAAAAGAGATTAATCCAAGTGGGGATGCGATAGGGCAATGTTTGGCGGCTATGCTTGCTGCACAAGAAATAAATGAGCATAAACACCCCGTATATGGGATTTATGTGGTAGGACAGAACTGGTATTTTATGGCATTATCGGGCAGAGTGTATAGCATTTCTCCTTCATTTTCAGCCGTTTCTGATGAGATTTATGAGATATATCAGCGATTATTATGGCTCAAACAAACCATTTTGGGACGTATTGAAGGGGAACTACAAGCAAGAAAAAAATAGGGTAAAACCGCTAATCTTTATCCCATTTCAGGAAAATTCGCAAGCAAATGAAACGATATTTTATATACCTTAATTCTCCTCATTGCGCTATGCACAGCTTGGCAATACGCAGCGCAAAACAACCCGCGTACTTATCAGTTCGCCGAGCCTGATTGTAGCTTATTTTGCCCAAAATGCCACAAACCTTGGCGAAGCTACTTGGAATAGGTTCTACGAATCCTTTGCAGGCTTACTTATTGCCACCCTTTTCAGTTTTGGCACGATGATTATCTGCTTTTACTCCCCCCGCTTGATGGAATATATTTTGCCTGTTATGATTGTTTCACAAGTTGTGCCACTTATCACGCTCGCGCCGCTTTTTATTATTCTATTTGGCGCAGGGCTTACCGCCAAAATCATGATGGCTGCCTTGCTTTGTTTTTTCCCTATTTTCGTTAATTTCGCCAACGGGGTACAACTCATTTCCAAAAATATCCACGAAGTCTCGAACCATTCCGCTTTTTGAATAGTTCTTTGTTGTTCTAAAAAAGAACTATTATTTAAGAAAAATATAGAAAAAACCCCTAAGACAAAATCCCGCATATCGTATTGGGGGTTGGAACCTAAACGATAATCGCGAAACGTAGAAAAACGCCCGCTAATTGCATCTAAACAAGAAACAATCGACTTACAAATATGGTTGAGACCTTTTACTTGAATCATATACGGATTATTTTAGTACAATATTCGGATATTTTTTCCATATTTAAAGCTGCTGATTTTTTCCCTACTTTTGCCGAAGTACCTGAATAGTTACCTTATTTTTCATTTCTTATTTTTCATTTTCCTTAATACCCCCATTTCACCCACATCGCCCCCCACGTAAATCCTCCCCCAAACGCCGCAAGCAGCAAATTATCCCCCTTTTTCAACTGCTTTTCCCAATCCCACAAACAAAGCGGAATTGTGGCAGAAGTCGTATTGCCATACCGTTGTATATTAATCATCACCTTTTCGGGGGCAAGTCCTGCACGCTCGGCTGTGGCATTGATAATGCGCAAATTCGCCTGATGTGGCACTAAAAAAGCTATATCATCGCCCGTCAAAGCATTTTTTTTCATGAGCGAAAGGGTAACATCTGCCATACTTTTTACCGCATGTCTGAACACCGTTTTGCCATCTTGATACATAAAATGTTCCCGATTTTGCACGGTTTCCAACGAAGTATGAACCTTGCTTCCGCCTGCTTTTTGATGCAAAAACTTTAGCCCTGAGCCGTCTGAATGTAATTCTGCATCTAACACCCCCAAACCTTCTGTATTTGGCTCGAGCAAAACAACGCCGCAACCATCTCCAAAAATGATGCAGGTATTTCTGTCCTGATAGTCCGAACGGCAAGACATTTTGTCCACGCCCACCACCAAAACCTTGCTATGTGTTCCCGATTCGATAAATTTTGAAGCTGTTTGCAAAGAAAACAAAAAGCTCGAACAAGCCGCATTTACATCAAAGCCCCACGCATTTTTTGCCCCTACTTTGTCTGCGATAATATTTGCTGTAGCAGGGTGAACATGGTCAGGCGAAACCGTAGCGCAGATTATCAGCTCGATATCAAGGGCATTTATATCGGGTCTTTTGCCCAACAAATTCGCAATCGCTTCAGCTGCCATATCCGAACTCGCCCTGTCGCCCTTCAAAATGCGCCTTTCTGCGATGCCTGTGCGCTCCAAAATCCATTGGTCTGTTGTATCTACCATCGTCTCTAACTCCTTGTTAGTCAAGACATATTCTGGGACATAGCCGCCTACGGCTGTAATTGCTGCTGTGATTTTCATCTGCGAAAAGTGATAGTTGTTGATGTCGTATTCAGGCTGCAAAAGTAGCATTTTTTAATGGGAAAATAAAGTTTTTTGGAGAAGTTGCGCTTTTTCCCCAGAAAAGCCGTAATTTTGTGCCTTAAAATAGCAATATGGAAGACCAAAAGAATAATCTTATAATTTACCACTAAGGCACGAAGGAACACAAGTGCGGCTTAGTTGTTTTCTTTTACCATATTGCTTAGTGATTTTTAGTGCCTTAGTGGTGAGAAAAATGCCAAGTTATTTAATTTTTGTTTCTTACTCGTATCTTAATAACTAAATTTACTTTACCCACGTTTGTATGTACTCAAACGTGGGTTATTTGCTTTTAAGTAAAATATTTTCATACCTTTTCTTCAATATACATTTTTATACTTTTAACAATCGTTTCATGAAAATAGAACGTACTCCAGAAGAAGGCATTATTACAAGAGATTCCTTCCCAGCTTCGCGCAAAATATACGTACAAGGACAACTACATGATATTCAAGTACCTATGCGTGAGATTTATCTTGAAGATACGCCCCTTTCTTTGGGCAAAGAGGAAAATCAGGCTATTACTGTTTATGATACTTCGGGGGCATATACTGACAATAACATTGAAATTGACCTTACAAAAGGCTTGCCCCGCCTCCGTCAATCATGGATTGAAGGCAGGCAAGATGTAGAAAAACTCACTGCTTTTACTTCTGATTATGCCAATCAAAGATTGAACAATGAGAAAACAAAAGACCTCCGTTATCATCATTTTGAGCAGCCTTTGCGGGCAAAAACAGGCAAAAATGTAACGCAAATGCACTATGCCAAACAAGGAATCATTACGCCAGAAATGGAATTTATTGCCATTCGGGAAAATCAGCGCATAGACTTGATAGAAAAGATGGGAAAAGTGCATCAAGGCGAAAGTTTTGGCGCAAGTATTCCCAAAGTCATTACGCCAGAGTTTGTGCG
>JAYUZN010000767.1:0-2237 GCA_043751755.1 Bacteroidota bacterium
ACAGGTTGCGCACCTTCGGCGGTGATAGCTGCCCCAAAATTGCCTGTTCCATCAGGATTGCCTACAGGTTTGCTGTTGCAAGCCCAAAGGAGGAGTAAAGAGAGAGAAATGATAAATAGTTTGTTCATTCTTATGTTAGTTATCAATGTTCCAAAATTTTTGAAAGTGTGCAACATTAGATAGATACAGACAGATTACAAGCTCGCTAAAGCGTTTACAATGGTTTCATTTTTGCGAAAAGTAGCTGCTAACTTTCTTAATTCCGTTGTTTTATAATTTTCGCCATGTTCATTTCTTAACACAACTTCAATAGCTCTGTTGCCTTTTTCAAATAAATTTTCCTTATTATTTTCAAAATAAATTCTAATGACCTGAAAATTTTTATGGGTTAATTGAGATAAAGATAGGTGATTTTCTGTTAATAACAATTTCCCCATAAGCATTGCCATTACATAATTGCTGTAAGGTAAATGGGGGTGGAGTTGAATTAAATTTTCGCGCCGCCTTTGATTATCACAAAAACGAAATATCAAAACTGCGATAATGACTTGGCACGCATTAATCTCTGCAAAAATTCTTTCGTAGAATTTACCAAACAAATCTGCGCGTTTGTATTTGGCAAGATGAGGACATTCTCGCCAAATGGTCAAAATAGCTTCTGCCGCAACAGAAGAAGCAATACTATCCGATTGTTGAAATATATTTTCACGTTTCCTTTTGTAAACATACCCTAAATCAGCTATTGCGGTCTCTAATTTTTTTTGCTGCAAATCATTTGCCTTCAAATCCCGCAAATCTACGGGGCTTTGACTATTGGTTGAAATGGTAATGTCTGTAATAATTTGTTCTTCTTCTCTATCTATTTCATACAGACGAAACATAATATAAGCCTTTGAAAAATCCGTATCAGGATTCTCTCTCAAGGTATGTTGTATGGTTTTGCAGGTTTGTCCTCCATTTATAACTTGCAAATCTTCCGTTTTTACTATCCAATCTGTAGCAAAACCATTATCTCTAAACTTCCCACAAATCATGGTAATGCCATTATTATAAAGATAGAAGTTTTCGTTTTTATCGCTTAATAAGGTCTCTTTTATTTGCAGATTAATTCTATTTTTGTTGATTCCTAAGTATTTACGTATATTTCTTTCTAACAAATTGTCGCCATGCAATTCAAAGAGGCGAGAAATTTCTGTTACATTCATTTTCCCCACTAAGACCCTAATATAAGTATGGGGGAGTTCTTCTTTAAGAGCCTTGCCATTCAATTTTAAATCCGCCTTAATGCTTTTGTTACTTTGAATGTAGTTTAAAATACCATCATGATTAAAAAAATCAAATTCTGTATATTTGTTTTCTAACAGATAATTGTCTATTTTTTGTTGAGCAATATTGTTCCAAGTTATTCCATTGCTCAACATCACACATTTTACTTGTGGAATCAAGAAAGAATCATACGCCAATGTTTGTATTTCAGCAATTTTTCTGCTAAGTTGCGAGTTCAAAGTAACATTTCTCTCATTATCAAAAATTACTTTCAAGGCATACAACATTTTAATGATGGCATTTTCTTCAAAATTTACCTCATTTTCCATTTTTTTGCCTCGATAATATTTTGACTGAAATAGAACTACTGAAAAATCTGCTTCAGTAGCATTGCCTATATACACAGCATCTACGCCCACATCATGCCCATCATCAGTGATATAGGTGTATGCTTCGGCTAATTCTACCTCTAAATACGCTGCTACCCCAACCATCAAAAAAGCTTTTGACACTTTTCTATCCTCACTGCTTTCTGGAAACCATGCAGGGTTATCAGCAACAATTTTGGTAATACGTTGGTCTATAATACTTTTGTTAATATTCATAAGGGATTAATTTCTCGCAGATTAATGCAGATTAACACAGATTAAGCATAATTTTCACGCATTATTTGCGAAAATCTGCGGTTTAATCTGTGAAAATCTGCGTGAAATAAGTCATTATTTACCTGCCGTTTTTTCCGAAGGACCCACATCTCCTGCATGAAAAGGGTCGCTTTCCACCTTTGTCGTCAGTTTTAGCTGCGCATTTTCTTGGGTAGGGTCGTTTGACTTGACCGTAATTGTTTTTATGTTTTCGCCAATACGCCCAGATGAGTCAAAAGTAGCCGTAATTTCAGAAGATTGTCCCGGTTTGACGACCTTTTCCTTCGGCTCTGCTACCGTACAGCCACAAGAACCTTTGGCAGATTC
>JAYUZN010000768.1:0-2833 GCA_043751755.1 Bacteroidota bacterium
CGGGAAATTACAGACTTGTCTCGTCCAAATAGTTCAGCTATCTGATTTAAAGATAGCCAAAAAGTTTCCCCCTCAAAGCGCACTTCTACAGCCGTTTGATTATCAGGGGTTTGATAGATTTCGATGGAGTTCATTGTATTTTTTTGTGAATGGTTTTGCGAAAAATAGCTACTTCTTACAAAAGATGGCTATTATTTTGGCAAATATACACATAAAATCTTCTATTTTGTTTTTTTTACCAATAAAAATATCAAAAATATTTTTTTTCGGTTTTTTCAAGACTACACACAAGCCCTGCACACAAGGCAGGAAGGCTTGAAAAACGGGATATCTTGTGTTGCTGTAAAGAAAAATGAGCCTTCCGCACAAAAAAGGGTCGCCAGGGTCACACGCTGCCAGCGTTAGACCCTGGCGACTTTTTTTGTTTATTTAATACGACTTTCGTAATACATTTTTTCCTCAAAAAAATTTTCGGCTTACGCCGAATTCCCTCAAAAGCTATCCTCAGCTCATTGCGCTTGCTTCAGTCGCAGCCTGCTCCCTATCCCCCTTGAGGGGGGAAGGGGGCAGGCTGCTCCTTCGCTCGCGCAATTTCGCCTACTCTTTCTATCTCTTTTTCTCTCTTAGCTCACAGGAAAGCAGAATAGCAACCCCCTACCTAAGAGAGAAGAACAACAAGGCGGAAGCCGAAGTAGTGAAAACGAAACGACTGCGGGTAGCCGTAGCGATAGGAAACGCTGCAAGCCTCCGCATAGGAGTGCCAAGAGCCGCCGCGCAAAACACGAGAAACCCCTACATTTTTCGTATTATCAGGTTTTCGTTCTATCCAAGCACTTCCATCAGTAGGCGCACCTTTGTAACTATTATGCCATTCGTCTGCACACCATTCCCATGCATTGCCACTCATGTCGTACAAGCCATAGCCATTTGCTTTTTTCTGCTCCACAGGATTCGTTTTCGAGTTGCTATTCTCATCAAACCATGCCACTTCTTTAAGGTTATTACTTCCTGCATACATAAAATCTTGTCCGCCTTTTGCGGCATATTCCCATTCGGCTTCGGTCGGGAGGCGGTATTTTTTGGCTGTTTTTTCATTCAGTTTTTTAAGAAAACCTTGAATATCGTCCCACGAAACTTGCTCTACAGGGCATTCCTCACAAGCCGAAAAAGAGCTGGGATTATTGCCCATTACTGCCTTCCATTGTTTTTGTGTTACCTCGTATTTGCCCATTTGAAAGGCAGATAGGCTTACTTTGTGGATAGGGCTTTCCTCCTTACTTCCCATCATAAAAGTCCCCGCAGGGATTGGCAGCATTTGTCCCTCAAAAGGGTCTTGAAAAGGGGGAGTTATAGGCTTTTCTATCGCAGCAGTGTTATTTTTAGGGGGAGAAGTATCTGCCGTTTTCCAAGGCTGCGTGATGCCCAACACAATCATCAAGACTAAGGCAGCCCCTCCGCCAATCAAGGTTGCGGGAGAAAAAGACTTTGAAGGAGTAGGCTGATGATATATTTTTTGTTCTGCGGCAAGTCTATCAATGCGTTCTTGTTCCTGCTTTTCGGCGGCTATTTTTGCAAGGCGTTCTTGCTCTTTTTTCTCGGCTTCTATGCGTTGCAAACGCTCTGTTTCTTGCTTTTCGTCGGCTATTTTTGCTAAACGGTCTCTTTCTTGTTTGTCCCAAACTTCTTGTTGCTTGCGTTCATCTTCTTGTTTTTCCCTTTCTATTTGGGCTAAACGCTCTCTTTCGGCTTTTTCTAAAGCTCTTTTTTCGGCAAGTTCTGTTTCTTGTTTTCCGGCAGCTATTTTGGCTATACGTTTCTGTTCCGCTTGTTCCTCAGCGATTTTGGCGAGGCGTTCCTGTTCGGCTTTGTCTAAAGCCGCTTGCTCCAAACGGGCTTTTTCTCTGTTTTCTGCCGTTATTTTCGCAAGGCGTTCTTGCTCTTTTTGTTCCAAAGCAGCCTTTTCTGCGGCTATTTTTGCCAAAAGCTCTTGTTCTTTTTGTTCAATTTCTACCAGTTTTTTCTTTTCAGCCGTTTCTCTTTCTGCCCGAACCTGTTTCACAACTTCCAGCACGCCTTTTGCCACATTGTTCCAAGCCTCATCTTTGTCGTGCCAAGTCGTAATTTCCTTCGCATCTTTGGGCAGTACCTGCAAATCGTGAAACAAAGACACGATTTCCCACATACAAGCCCCGTTGGTGCGGACTTCTGGGCTGTGTGCGGGGCTTGAGCGTAGTCCGCACCAACCCAGCGACAAAAAGCATTTTTGTTTGCAGGACATTTCATATAAGTTTAACTGTCTAATAATGATACCTTTAAAACTCCTTTTTCACCCGCATAATTTACCGCAGAACTATATCTGTAATAAATTGAAGCGGTAACGTATCCTGCTCTCACAGGATTTTCGTGCAAGTAGTTCAACTTCTGTGCAATAAAAGTTTGCGAATACAAGGCTTCCGCATGATTGCCATCTTGCCAAAACTTGTAATATTTCACTTTACCTTTTGTAGGTGCTGCGGCAAGTGCAAAACGTTCTAACATCCACTCACGCCTACTTTCAGGTATTGTTTGAATAGCCTTTACTATCTGTCGAGAGGTAAATTGCTTAAAATCCCGCAAAATATCCGACAAATTTGCGCCTTCTTTTGCGCTGATTATCAAATGAAGATGATTCGACATTATCACAAAAGCATGGATAATAAGCCCTTTTTCTTGTTGGCAAAAGGCAAGCGATTCTACCACTATCTCACAATAATCTTTACGACTAAACACATCTACCCAATCCACTACCGTACAAGTAATGAAGTGTATTTCGCCTTGTTGTATTTGATATGCA
>JAYUZN010000769.1:0-3990 GCA_043751755.1 Bacteroidota bacterium
AGTGCCTTCGATTTCGTCCAAAGTAACGACAGGGTCTGTGCCGCAAAACTGCTTGAAAAACAGTTCAAAATTGGAAACTTTGAAATTGTAGGAGCCAAATGCGCGAAATTCTACCTGCCCAAATTTGCTATCAGGAATGGTAACAGGCGAGGGCGTTCCCCATTTATTGTTGGTAAATTGACGTGTATTGAAAAAATAAACATCAACCTTGAAAGGCGACTCAAACCCATGCTTCCATGAGCGCAACGTGGTCATTATCGGCATGTTACGCGTGGTAAGCTCATATCTTCCTGGCTGAAAAATGTCTGCCATTTTGCCTTCATTTATCAAAATAGCGGCTTGCGACTCACGCACCGTCAGTTGCGCACCCATTTTTATTTCCTTGTCTTGGTCAGGAAATTTGTAGGCGAGCGTGTCGCGGGTTTCGTCCACCCACTCGATAATATCAATGAATTGACCTGTAAAAAAGTTGAAAAGTCCCATTTTTGTGAATGTAAAATGATTGAATTTGAGGCTATATTACGTAGGCGGTAAAGATAGGTTGTATTTTCGAGAAAAAAAAATGTGGTTCACGCAGATTTTCGCAAATGATAGCAGATTTCGCAGATAAGTATTTATTTCATCTGCGAAATCTGCTGCAATCAGCGTTTATCTGCGTGAAATAACGCCTACTTTATCTCAAATGAATACTCCCCCGGCAGACACATCTCGTCATTGCAGACTTGAAAATGAATCGTACCTTTTATAGGGGCTTTTTTCTTATTTATTTTTATTTTCTGAACTACCTGAAAATCAGTGTCATAATAGGCAATATCTACCTTAAAAATATCGTCAAATACTACTTTGCGATTGCCAACTTCGGTAAAAGGCTCAAAAGTACAGCCTTTATTTTTTTTGTAAGGTTCCAGCGTCATTGGCAAAACAGCTTTTGCAGGCTGCGTAGCCGAATACAGATGATAGCCTGCTTTGAGTTTTGCAGAGAAAGTTACCGTAAGTGTCTTTCCCTTTTGGAATTGAACGGCATCATAGTCCACTTTCCACACCGCCCAATCATTGGCAGTTTGGGCAAAGGTGGCAAGGCACAAGCCGAGAAAAAAACAGAAAAAAATGTGTTTCATATATTTGATTATGAAGTAGCTGCCATTTTTTAAATGGCAGGAAAAATGAATAAAATAGAATGAGTGCCATTTAGAAAATGGCAGGTACGGAGCTGCTGCCATTTGAAAAATGGCAGGTACGGAAGTGCTGCCATTTAGAAAATGGCAGGTACGGAACCTAACTCCGCCAAAGGAATCTGCAAAATCTCCTCCAAAAACTCCCTTACGCAAGCCTCCCCGCCTTTTTTGTGCAAAATAATATGCGCATGGTCTCGCACTTGTGTAGCTGCATCATTCGGGCAGGCAGCAACAGCGACTTTTTGCATAACAGGCAGGTCATTGAGGTCATCGCCAATGTAGGCTACATTTTCAAAAGTGAGGTTCATTTCTGCCAGCCATTCTGTTACGATTTCCAATTTGGGGCGGCGACCTGTGTATAAACGGGTGATTTTGAGCGTTTTTGCTCTTTCTGCTACAATATTGGCATCTTCCGTAGCACTCACAATACCAATTTGCAAGCCCGTTTTTGCGGCTCTGTTCAATGCCAAACCATCTTTTGCATTAAAGCATTTCATTCGGTCGCCTTTTTCGGTATAAAACATGCCTCCTTGTGTCATTACGCCATCAATGTCTAACAAAAGAAGTTTAATTTGTTGAATATCAACGCTTAAAGGGAGTTGTTTGTGCTTGAGCAAATGGTCAATAGAAATGCCAAAATAGGCAGAAATATCTAATAAATCTTCCAAAGAAGGCTCCATATTGCCGTTTTCCCAATAGTTCCAGCCGAGAAATCGTTGAAGAGCAGCTTCCCAAGACAAGCCTTTTTTTTGCCTCAAAATGCTGAGGTTATGCGCAAAATGATGTTGCATTGTGTTGTGTACTTAATTTCACGCAGATTTTCGCAGATTTGAACAGATTTGAGCAGATGTCGCAGATGTCGCAGATGTTTGTTGTTATCTGCGACATCTGTTTTCATCTGCGGAAATCTGCGTGAACGCAAACGCAAAAATAGGCAAAGAAATTGAGATGAGCAAAAAAGACAGCACGTTATCAGGGTGGCACACTTTTAAAAAGTGCGCCACCCTGATAATGCTCAGCTAACAATTATTTCTTACTTTTGTGAAATTTACAGCATTTCTGCCATTTGGAAAAGGGCAGCTACAGACATGAAACATATCATATTATTGTTTATTTTGAGTCTTCTTTCTGCCACAACTTCCCTTGCGCAGCCTACGGATTTTGCGGTTTCTTTGGAGGAGTTTACGATTCCCGGATTTGACGGGATTCATTCTGCGGCTTTTGCCGAATATCAGGGCAAATGGCTGATTGTGGGCGGTCGTTTGAATGGACTTCATGCCTATTTGCCACCGTCGGCTTTTCCGCCTTATACCCAAAACCTCAATCTTAGTGTGTTAGATATAGGAAATCATCAGATTTGGACGGCTGATGCCAGCGTTTTGCCTATTGCTGTGTTGGAACATATCTCTTCGAGTAATATGCAGTTTTCGCAAAAAGGCAATTATCTCTATGTTATAGGCGGTTATGGCTATGTGGATTCTTTGGCAGATTTTATTACTTTTCCCAAAATGACGGCTATTGATGTACCTGCTGTGATAGATGCGGTTCAAAATCAAACTAATTTTTTGCCTTATTTTCGGCAAATAACAGACCAGAATTTTGCGGTTACAGGCGGCAATTTGCAACAAATGGGAGATGATTTTTACTTGGTGATGGGGCATCGTTTTGATGGAAAATACAATCATAATCATGGGGCAACTTATACGCAGACTTATACGCACCAAATCCGCAAGTTTGGGATAAATGATGATGGCACAAATTTGAGTGTTTTTAATTATACAACACAAGAAGATAGCCTCAATTTGCATAGAAGGGATTACAATTTGGTTCCGCAGATTTTTGCAGGGGGCGTGGAAGGTATGACGGCTTTTGCGGGCGTTTTTCAACCCATAAAAGACCTCCCTTTTCTCAATTCGGTGGACATAACGCCTGCGGGTTTTACGGTGAATAACAGTTTTCAGCAAAATCTCAATCAATATCATACGGCGCATTTGCCTGTGTATGACAGCCTTACAGATGCCATGCACACAGTCTTTTTTGGGGGAATGTCTCGTTTTCGCCCAGATAGCCTCAATCCTAATTTGCTGAAAGAGGATACTTTGATTCCCTTTGTGAAAACTATTAGCCAAATAACAAGGTATAACAATGTTGTAACGGAGAAATTTTTGCCCATAGAAATGCCTGCTTTTTTGGGGTCAAATGCGGAGTTTTTGCCCTTAGAAAATACCCATTTTACCCAAACAGGGATTTTGCGTTTGGATAAATTGGACACAACAAAGACTTTAGTCGGCTATATTTTGGGGGGAATAGAATCGCCTTATCCCAATGTTTTCAAAGGAAATGAGTCGGCAAGTTTTCCAAGCTCTCGCATTTTTAGGGTGTATATTCATAAAAGTGCTACAACGGATATTAAGACGCAGATTTTCAGCTATTTAAACCTGCATTGTTTCCCAAATCCTGCCCGAAAAAAGGTAAATATTGCCTTTCAAGTACCCAAAAATGAAAGCCTTTCTATATTTATAACGGATACAGATGGAAAAACGGTGGAAAAATTGTTGGAAAATCAGGTATTGCATGGCAAAAATCAACTTGTGTGGGAGCCGAAACAGCTTGCAACGGGGATTTATTTTTGCAATTTGCAGATAGGAAATTATGTGCAGACAGCGAAGATTGTGTGGGAGGAGTAGCTTGCGTATATCTCTCATAAAAATAGATAAGGATTGAAAAATAAATAACTTGATGATTTAGTTATAGCAGCCATTTTGAGCATTTCTTAGTGCCGTAGGCACGAAATATTTATAGCCCCCCCATAATC
>JAYUZN010000770.1:0-2187 GCA_043751755.1 Bacteroidota bacterium
GAGATGCGCGCAGAGGACAAAGTGGGCATTATTACCTATTCTGGCACTGCGCAAGTCTTGCTCAAACCTACTTCGGCTTCGCAACGGGAAAAAATCCTTTCTACGCTTTCTCGCCTCAATTCGGAAGGAAGTTCTAACCTCAAAATGGGCATGGATTATGCCGTTGCGCAGATGAAGGAACACAAGATAGAAGGCGGAAATAATCGGGTTATTATCGTTACAGATGGCTATATTCCGCTTCCTGACGAAATCACGCAAATGGCAAAAGTCATGGCTACGCAAGGCATTGCTTTGTCGGTTTTTCTGTTTAGTCCCGAATCTGACCCGAAGGCAAATGCGGATAAATTGCGGACGATTGCGACTTTGGGCAAAGGGAATTTTACGGCGGTAACGCGCTCAAATGCAAGGATTTCGCTGTTGAAGGAGGCGCAGGCTTTGAAGAAAAAGGGGAGTTAAGGAATTTCATACGAAAATCTAGGCAAATGGAAAAACAACGACAAGCAACGTTTGAAGAGGAAAAATTAGCGGGGCTACAAAGTCCTCCCACGAATTTCCTGATGATAATAGGCATCAACACCTATCAAGATAGGTTCCACTTTTTCCTACCCAATCCTCAAATTTATGTTTACCTTTGTAACATGAAAGAAGTCGTCATCGAACATATTATTCAAAACGTTCCTGCCTTGTATCAAGGGCGGCTGTTAGCCATGATTCTTTACGGCTCAGTTGCGCGCGGAAATGATACCGAAGATTCGGATATAGATTTGTTGTTAGTGTTTGAAAATGAAGGCTTTAAAGGTTTATCGGAAATAAAAGCAGCCGCAGATATCCAAACTGAAATTTTGCTTAAATGGGCAGAAATTCTCTCTATTTTGCCTACTACCCGACAACTATATACTTACCAAAATAGCCCTTTATACCTCAATATCAAAAAAGAAGGCAAAATAATATGGAAGAAATACACTTATTAATGCAAAAAGCGAAGCGTTTTTTGGCAAGTTCTCAGCTATTATTGTCGCAACCAGATGTAGAATCAGCTTGTTCAAGGGGTTATTATGCTATGTTTTATGCTACACAAGCTCTTTTATTATCAAAAGGATTAAGCCCCAAAACCCATAAAGGCGTGAGGACGGCATTTGCTCAAGTGTATATTCAGGGCGGAATATTGCCTGTTTCTATGTCGAAAGATTTGTCTTTTGCCGCAGACATGCGTTCTGCGGGAGACTATGAAATTAATCAAATAATCACTTTAAACGAAGCCCAAGAAGTGGTTAAAAATACGGAATCTTTTCTCCAAAAAGTAGCTGATTATTTGAATGAGGGAAATTGAGAATACTTGAAGAGGGAAGTACAGCGAGAAATAAATTGCATAAAAAGGGGAAAAAATGCTAATTTTGCCCCTACAAACTTAGATAATTATGGCTGGAAAAAAGAAAGCACCTGCAAATGGCGTAATTTCCAAATCGTTTTCTCAATGGACAATTGGGGAAGTAAAGGAAACATTCGGGCTTATGATGGAGCATAAAGGCAAAGGGTTAGAAGACCTTTTGCATAATACCTGCGAAATAACAGATGCGGAAAGGCTTGAACTTAACTATCGCCGGGAACGCTTAATAGACAAGGCAGGTGTTTGGAATGAAATAGAATTAGAAGTGTTTTTTCTGGTTCCTATTTTAGATTTACTAAAAATGGATATTGCTCAAATAGAGACTTTTGTAGAAAAATCTTATGGTGCAAAGGTAGATAATTTTTATCTTTCTGGTGAAATGGATTGGGTGTTAGCAAATGGATATGAGAAGCCTAAAGCCCCATTTTTTTGCATAAAAGAGTTCAAGAAGGCGAAATCCAGCTCTAATGACCCTGAAGGGCAACTTGCGGCAGGTATGCTCGCTGCACAAGCCCTCAATAGCATCTACTATCCCGAAAACCCGCCTGTATATGGGGCATATATTATGGGGCGCGAATGGATTTTTGCCAAGCTTCAAGGGAGGAATTTTATCCAGTCTCTCCCTTTTATGCTCACTGATGAAGCTATGTTAATGAATATGTTTAGTTGTTTAAAACAATTAAAAACGCTGATTTTATTGCAAAAAGAAAAAGAGATACTTACTATACTCAAAACAGGATAGATTTCCCGTAAATTTTCCTGTAAACATGTCATTTCTTGAAGAAATGACATGTTTACAG
>JAYUZN010000771.1:0-1984 GCA_043751755.1 Bacteroidota bacterium
GACTTTTCTTGGTTTAACGTTTCGCACCGCTAAATTACAAGAAAAGTCTTGTTTTACCAACTTTTTCCCACAGGTCTACACTTTAGAACGTAACCAAAACTTTGCAACTTATAGGGCGGCGCACCTTTCAAAAGTGCGCCACCCTTTTAAACGTAAATGGGTTTACCAAGTCCTAATGTCGTTATCTAAATTAGGGCTGTTATTCATCTGCGAAAATCTGCGTCTCCCTCTGCGCAAATTTGCGTGAAACACAACTTACACCATGCGAAACTACGAAAATGAAGTCATCATCAAAACCTCCCGAAGTGGCGGAAAAGGTGGTCAGAATGTGAACAAAGTGGAGACAAAAGTCGCCCTTATGTGGCATCCTGCGAACTCTGCTTTGCTTGATGAGGCAGAAAAAGAGCGTTTACTTGCCAAACTTGCCAACAAATTGGACAGCGAAGGCTATTTACATATTTCTGCCCAAGAGAAACGCTCACAGTTAGAAAACAAAGAAATTGCTTTTCAGAAATTGGCAGATTTGGTCGAAAAAGCCCTTATCATACAAACCCCACGAAAGAAAACGAAAATCCCAAAAAGGGTAGTACAAGGCATCAAAAAAGAGAAAATCCATCGCTCTGCGAAAAAGGCAAATCGGCGCGGAGCAGGCTGGGAAGAATAATTGAAAATTGAAAATTGAGAATTGAGAAATGAAAATTGCGTTGAGCTTGGCTAGTGAGCATTGCCGAACTATGCCGAAATGAAAAATAACTGCTCACTGCTCACTGCTAACTGTTCACTTATGCACACCATTCGCATCTTACGTGCCGTCTTTGACGACATTATTCAACCTTATGAAGTTCCTGCTTTTCGGGGCGCGGTCATCGAAAAAGCTGGCAGGGAAGTTACCCTCTTTCACAATCATGAAAATGACGGGTTTCGTTATGCCTATCCCCTTATTCAATATAAACGCTTGAAAGACAACCCTATGCTGATGTGTATAGGAGAAGGCGTGGCTGAAGTGTATCATTTTTTTAGCAAAATAGACGGAGAGATGAACATGGCAGGTAGAGAGATTAGCCTGCGCATCAAAAAGTTGGAAATGAGCGACTTTAGCGTTCAGCTCCTGCCACAAACCCGCAAATATGAGCTAAGAGATTGGGTAGCCCTCAGTCAAGACTCGCACAAGGAGTATCGCCTTTTGCAAAGTGCTGAAGCGCAAAACGACTTCCTCCGCCGCAAACTCATCGGCAATATTCTCTCTTTTGCCAAAGGCATCGGCTGGCAGGTAGAAGAAGACATCAAACTCGATATCCTCAGCCTGCAACAAAACCGCCTTATCACTATCAAAGGCATCAAAGTCATGAACTTTTATGTGCAGTTTACCTGTAATGTGGCACTGCCCTACGGCATCGGCTTGGGCAAACACGCAAGCATGGGCTGCGGCGTGTTGGGCGGAAGGGGAGAATAAGGAAGGACGGAATAATGAAAAGGCTTATAAATATGCAAACGTTTTTATATCTTTTATGTTATGACATTTCGGAAGATGCGACTCGTAGCAAAGTCGCAGACCTTCTCGAAAGCTATGGCGGCACACGCCGCAACAAAAGTGTATTTGAACTAAGCCTTTCTGCCTCCGAAAAAACAGACTTATGGCAAAAAATAGCCCACCAAATAGACCCACAAACGGATAACGTTTTGTGCTATCAAGTCTGTATAGATTGTTATAGTCAAAGTAGTTGCTTGCCTGAAGAAGACCTAATAGAAGGCAATACCTTTGTGTAGTACCGTAGATGTCATTTTCTAAATGGCATTATGGGTAAAATACGAAAAAATTACTCCCATTTAAAAAATGGGAGCTACGGGTTTCAGTCCTTGTTATAACGAACTGCGCTTAAAATAATGCGCCACCGTAGATGCCATTTTCTAAATGGCATTATGGGTAAAATACGAAAAAATTACTCCCATTTAAAAAATGGGAGCTACGGGTTTCAGTCCTTGT
>JAYUZN010000772.1:0-23724 GCA_043751755.1 Bacteroidota bacterium
GACTTTTCTTGGTTTAACGTTTCGCACCGCTAAATTACAAGAAAAGTCTTGTTTTACCAACTTTTTCCCACAGGTCTACACTTTAGAACGTAACCAAAAATTTACCTTAGATTCTGTTACCTGCAATGGAACGGTGCAAATCAAGGCAGATGATGCCTCAAGTATTTGGGTAAATGGAACCCTTTTGGGGAGCGGCAACAATTGGCAAACCTTATACAATTTTACTATCCCGCAAAATTTGTTGACAGCTAATGGCACAAATTTAATTGCCGTTCAAGCAGCAGATGTTCATAGTGTTGCTTGGTGGGTCAGCTTCAAATTAACTTTCTGCGACATGGCTACCTTGTTGCCAGATGTTATTATTCTTCCCATTACCTTACTTTCCTTTTCTGCCCAAAAGCAAGCCCAACAAAGCCTACTTACCTGGCAAATAAGTGGAAACTGTGCGTATTTTGAAATAGAAAGGCAAACGCAAAACGCTCCATTTCAGCTTATTGGCGAAAAAGTGAGCTTTGTAGAAGGGCAGGAAAACTACGATTTCATAGATGCCTTTCCGCAGGTAGGAAAAAACACGTATCGTCTCAAAACCACAGACATAGATGGGCAGATAAGTTACAGCGATAAAGTGGTAGAACTTTCTTTTGAAACAGAAAATATGACAATAACAGCCTATCCGAATCCTGTAAATGACGAGATTTTGCTTCAAACTGCTTTTTCTAATGAAAAAGAAATGACAGTCTTCCTCTATGATATACAAGGAAAAGAAGTCTTGAAACAGGTTTTGCAAGAAGAAAATGGCAAATACGCGCTGAATCTAAAAAACGTTTCTACAGGCTTATATGTCTTGAAAACAACTATGCAGGAAAGTGGGAAAACCAGTTTTACAAAAATCGTGAAAAAAGAATAAGAATTTTTTGTTGATGAGAAAGCCGTATGCAACACATTATTACTGAACGGCTTTTAGAACTCATTTATATCGAACCCAGCTCCAACAGATGTCCTCAATCAGAGGCATCTGTGGATTTTCAAAAAAAGAATTTACATTTCCCGCACAAAACAACATACATCTATATAACACACATTTTGAGTATGAAACAGCTTTTATTCACAGTTTTCTTGTTTTTCAGCCTTTTTGTAGCCTATGCAGGCGGCAATGGCAATGTATCTGTTCAAGGTGGCGGGAATCCTACCATTTCTGCCCCAAAACCCACAACTTCTGCCCCCAAATGGGTGGACAAAATCTTGGAAAGTCGGGTAGGAAAGCAAGTGTTGAAAACGCTTGAGGACATTTCTTATGCAAAAAAATTGGCAGGGCAGTCATTAGGTTACGCTTTCGGAGGAATGGCTATCAATTTGATTAGCAACCTCCTTTTTCGCAGTATTGGGCTTCCGTATGTCGCTATATTTTTGTTTTCGATTTTCGCATTAACCGCCTTTCTTTTGGCTATCGTAATAGGCGGCAAAGCTTTGAGACAATATAAGCTACAAGATGACCAGATTGGCAGAGGCTCTGCCGTTGCAGGTTCGATTATTGGCTGGATTTGCTTTATTTTGGGCGCAATTGGTTTATTGATTTTTCTTAAATTAATGGGCATTATTTAGGCTTTTTTGTTGATGCTTTTACAAAATTCAACACTTTACTACAAAAGCCTTTTGAAACGCTTTTTGCTATACAACCATTCAAACAATGTAACACCAAATCTTATGCGTATTTTATTATTTTTCATTCCCATCTTATTATTGATGCTTAGTTCATGCCAAGAATGTGCAACTTGTACCACACGTTACGAGGGCAATGGCAGCTCGCCTTACAACACCAGTGAATTTACGGGTGAGTATTGTGGCGATGACTTAGAGATTATGCGTTCAAAACAAGGCACTTCAACAGATGGCGGAATTACCATTACTACTACTTGTCAATAAAAAAGTAATAGCTATATAGCTTTTATATATGAAAAATTTAGATTCATCATAACACATTCAGTCTGTTTGATACCTAAACACCCCTGCTTTCGGCTATGACTTTGGCGAGACAGACCGAAAGACAAGGGAGACAACACGCACTACGCATGGCTTCGCAAAGCGAAGAGGCATAGCTATGTTTGCTTACAAAGGTAGGAACAACCTTTCGTTTTGCCAAATATCTTGCCCACTATCTTTTGCTGTAATTATTTATTTAGGTTGAGCCGCTCCGAGTGGGCTGCGCCCCTTCTAATGTCAGCAAAACGAAACCCGTTTAAGTAAGCAACCCTTCGAGTGGTCTTTAGACCCTCGAAGGGGTTGTAAAGCTCAAAAACCTTAGAAACCAACAAGTTATGAAATTTTCTATCATCATTATTTGCTTGCTGTTTTCGACACTTGCTTCTGCGCAACAGCAGGGTTATTTGCAGACCGTTTTCGACAAAAATGCGGTAATCTGCACAGAAGAAAACGCCTATTTGTTAGGCTATCTGTCCTATTTGGCGTATCCCAAATACTTGTATCACTACCAAAAACGCCAAGAACCGAATTTGCCCATCTCACAATGGACAAAAATGGACAGCGAAAAGGACTATTATCTTGCGCAATTTCGGAAAAGTACGCAAACCTTTTTCGGGGAGTTGCCCGCAGAGAACTATGCCTTTTTTTCGGTGCTTCACAAAAAATACGACCCAGAAGTCCTTTTGGTAGAAGATACGGCTTGTATTTGGCTCATTTTCAGAGGGACAGATAGCGTGATGACCGAAAAGAAGCCATTTCTGAAAGAATATCAAGAATGGATAAGCACCGATTTTGACCTTCGGAAACAGCATCTTCGGAAGGTTAGCAAAGGAATGATACATAGCGGTTTTTCCAAAAGCCTGTCTTTGATTGCGGATAGTTTGGGAAAGGAAGTGCTGAAAAGAGGTGGCAAGCACAAAAAAGTCTGGCTATGTGGACATAGTTTAGGCGGTGGACAAGCCTTGCTTTTTGCTATGTATTTGCACAAAAATTATCGCATAAAGGCACAAGGCGTGTATGTCTATGCTTGTCCGCCTGTGGGAAACTCCGTTTTTGAGCGCGAAATAAACAGCATTTTTTCCCGCAACCAAATTCAGCGATTCGATTTTGTAGAGGACCCTGTAACCCTGTTGCCACCGCATATATTCGGCTTTCGGCATGTGGGGACACGCAATTATTTTGCCTCTACCCATGAAGTCGCATATAAAGTTGCAGAACGCAAAGCTATCGTAGGAAACTTGCGGATTTGGGCATTTCCCTTCAATCTTGGCAGCGTTCTCTTGAAACAGACGCTGCGAAAACCTGCGATGAAACTGCCTTTGGGCGGGCTGTGTTTCCATCATCCTGAATGGTATCTGCAAGCCTTGTACCGCCCAGACGCCGCGCAAAAGCTCCCCGATTTGCTTCCGATGCCTTTGCCTACGGCAGAGAATATGGGCTGCGACTGCCAAAAGGTGGCAAGGGGCAAGAACGAAAACCTGATATATCAGGCACAAAAATAGTTTTTTTTATTTTTAATTATAACAAAACAATGAAAACAACATTGATTTTTAGCATCATCGTGCTATTATTTCTTGCCCTTTCGGGCTGCGGAGACAAGGAGAAAAACATTTTAGACCTTTGCAAAAACACAGTCTGCCAAAATGGAGGCACTTGCGAATCGGGAAAATGCAACTGCCCGCCGTATTATTCTGGGGCAAATTGTGAGGTGGATAACCGCCCTGTGTGTATGAAGGAACATGAAGGGAGTGTTAATCTCGTAAACCAAACGGGGCATGATTTACGCTTCTTTTTTGATGACCATTCCGCAGGGCAAATAGCATCAGGACAATCTACTGGTGCATTTGATTACCCTGTAGGAACTTACACCTATTACTCACAATATTGGTACGGGGCATTTGGAGTAGGTCAATGGGTCAATAACGATCCAGGGACACTTACCGTAGTGGAGTGCGAGGAAAGAATAGGAGGCTATCAGTAAGCACTTAACATTTTAACGCAATTATTCATTCTTTCACAAATAACATCTTGCTGCTCTGCCCTTGTCAGTGTCCTCACTGACAACAGCAGACTTTCATTCACATTTTTTTCTTTTTGTTTTATGGACAACAACTTTGATTTATTCAAAAGGGCTTGCACTTTCGCCCTATTTCTCGCCCTCACGCAGTTGAGCTGGGCGCAGGAACTCTTAAAAGTGGCGGATTGGGATAAATCCACTGGGTTTATTCAGATGAAACCGAACTCATACATAGAGCCTATGACCTTCTTTGCGCGCTTTGGCAAAGACTTGGGGCTGGGAGAAAGCGATGAAATGGTCTTGCTTCGCAAAGAAGAAGACAAAATCGGCATGACGCATTACCGTTTTCAACAGAAGCATAAGGGCTTTTTGGTGGAACATGCTGTAGTAAATGTTCATGCAAAGGGCGGGTATGTGGTAAGTGCGAATGGCTCTTGTGTTGAAAATATGGCTCAAAATAAAGCTAACTTGCGTTCAGAAGCAAGTGCTTTGGAATCTGCCCTCCATTTTCTCGGGAAAAAGTTGTATTCTTGGGAGAACTTGCCTCAAGTCGTTTCTACTCCAGATACTTTGCAGAAAAAAGGGATATGGGAAAGCCCGGAAGATAGCATTATGGCAAATAAGGATAGAAGGGAGGAGGATATAACAGCAACCCTTCCAAAAGGCGAAGTGGTATATACAATGCGAGATAATTCTGTAACGGTTAATCGTGAAAATAAGGTATTAGCCTATCGTTTTCCGATTTATTTTTATGCAGAAGATAGCCACCTTGATGGAGCTTATGTCTATGTAGATGCAAAAACAGGAGAAATTGTGAAATCAAGTTCGCTTGTGCATAATTGCAACGGGCAATGGGCGCAAACTAATCAGCCACATTATGATGGTGCAGATGGATCTGGTTATAATTTGTATATCAAAACACAAGGCTGGGTTCATCAATATTGCCAATGGGTTTGGAGTTGGCAATGTTTGTGCTTTATTTGGGTGTGTAATTGTACGCATCGGTCATGGGATTTAGATGACAACTGCCTAGGTTTTGAAATAAAAACAACTAACCAAAATGGTAGCTTGATTTCTATCAATAGCAGTTGCAGCGGAGCTGTTCCTATGTGGAGCAATGCCTATTCAGATTACACTACCGCACATTGGGCTGCCAAAAATGCCTACAATTATTTTTTGTATAATCATGGATTGAATGGTTATAATGGAAGTGGAAGCGGTGTACTGGAAATAAGAATGGTACCGGGTTTTGCAAATGCGGGTGCTATACCTGGGGTAAGCAGATTAGAGATAGGATACAATAGCACTTATAATGGACAATCTAACATTACTTTTGCCACTTTAGATGCTTTGGGACACGAATACACCCATAAAGTAATCGAATCTAACTTGGGAGCTGTTCCACTTGCAGGAGAGGCTGGTGCTATATATGAAGGATTTGCAGATATATTCGCAACAATGTCTGAATTTGAGAAATTGGGAAATAATGCCAATTATTGGATAGGCGAAGATATTGACCATAATCCTAATACGCCTAATTTGAGAGATATGTCTAATCCCAATGCGTTTTTGCAGCCAGATACCTATAACGGGACATATTGGGACCCCAATAATTATGACCCTCACACAAATAGCGGGGTACAAGATTTTTGGTTTTATTTGCTTGCCGAAGGCGGAAGTGGGACAAATGACCATAATAATGCTTATTGTGTACAAGGGATAGGACGCACAGCTGCTGCTGCTATTACTTATGCAAGTATGGCTTATCTTAACAGTAATTCCAGTTATGCTGATTCGCGCTTTTATTCCATTCTATCTGCTCAAAATTTATACGGCATAAACTCCTTTGAAGCACAACAAACGGCAGCCTCATGGTATGCTGTAGGCGTGTATGGCAACAATGCAGTCAGTTTCAATGCTAATAACAACTTCCTTTGTGCAGGAGGAACCGTTAATTTTACAGGCACTATCTCTGGCACAACTACTGCGCCTTATACGATTCTACTATGCAATACAGTGGGAAATGTAGTAGCAACGACTACCAGCAATTCTACAAATTATAGTATCAATTATACACCAACCACAAGTGGCGACTATTATGTGGTAGTGTATGATAGTGCAAGCCCAGTGCATATTATTTACTACGAAAAATGTCCTATTCACGTAGATTTATTTGGCAATAGCTCCTTAACCATAAACGCCACCTCAACAGGTGCTACCAATTGCCTTGATGACAACATGCTATTTCAAGCAAATATTAGCAATGGGCTAAATCCACTTACTTATTCTTGGAATATTGGGGGACAAATAGCCAATACCAATCCTACCCAAATGAATCTTCTTGCTGGAAACTATCCTATCAGTCTCCAAGTAACTACAGCCAATGGTTGCGTGGCAAATGCAAGTACAAATATCATTGTGGACCCCGATTTCTGCGGAAATCCTGCATTTAATCCTGTTGTAAATGGTAATCTCATAACGCTAAACGCCGCAGATAATATTGCAGCATCAGATTGGTATGTATATGATAATGCTTGGAATCCGTTAAACATTTATCCTGTAGGCACGACAAACCTAAATCTCGCTGGGGGAGATTATATTGTTAAACATACAATGTATAATTGTGAGGGAAGTAGATGTGATTCTGTTTACTATAATATCTCCACCTGCGACCCTCTCCAAGTCTCCCTCACAGGCAACAATCCCGTATGTTCAGGCACTTCTACCACCTATACAGCCAATGTTACAGGCGGAAATGGCGGCTACACCTACTTGTGGAATGTGGCGGGTCAGACAGGAAGCAGCATTACCGTTAGCCCAACTGTAAACAAGACCTACAAAGTCTATGTAACTGCGCCACATAGTTGTGCGACCGTCATGGCATCTATCAATGTCGTTGTCAATCCGCTCCCTACCGCTGCCATTGCAGGTCCTACCCCCACCACATTTTGTCTCGGCACAGCCCTCAATGCCAATACTGGGGCAGGGCTGAATTATCAATGGTATTTAGGGCAGAATCTGATAGCAGGAGCAACCAACAGCTCCTATATTCCCACTGCGCCGGGCAATCATAAAGTCATAGTTACAGATGCGAATGGCTGTAGCAAAACTTCGGCATGGACAAATGTAACGCTTCTTGCTGCCCCGCCTGCCAATGCTGGAGCAGACAAGACGATATGCGCAGGAGCTTCCACGAAGATAGGCACAATAGGAAACAATGCTTACACCTATACTTGGTCGCCGACTACGGCACTTGCTACGCCTTACAAGGACACGACCAAAAGTATTACGAATATTACGCGCACATACATCTTGACTGTAAACAATCCTGCCACAGGTTGTAGCAAAAAAGATACGGTGAAAGTTACGGTGAATCCATTACCTACAACGCTTATTATAAGTCTCAATGGAGCAAACCCATTTTGTCAGGGAAGCGGTACAACTTTATCCGTCAGTAACATAACGCCAAATATCAACTATCAATGGTGGAGAAGTACGACCGCTGTAACGAATAACAATGCTGCAAATACCACTTATCCGCCAATTCTCTCTGGCAATCACAAAGTCATAGCAACAGATGCGAATGGTTGTGTCAAAGCCTCTGGCTGGACAGGTGTTACCGTAAACCCCTTGCCTACTGCCCTTGCAGGTCCCGACAAGACAATCTGTGCGGGTAGCCCTGTAGCGATTGGAAACACCAATAATGTTGCCTGGAGCTATGACTGGTCGCCGGGAATCGGCTTGTCGGATTCTGCCGCATCGAATCCTACGGCTTTCCCGTCCGATACTACGCAATATATTTTAATTGTAAAAAATAACACTACGCAATGCGCTAAAAAAGACACAATAAATGTCCTTACCAAGCCTTTGCCGCTTGCACCAGATATTGAGCTGACAAATCCCTTATTGCCAGGGGAGGATACCCTCATTTTCTGCGAAGGAAATACAACCGCTTTGGCAGGAACGGCTTTGGGATATAGCTCTTTTTATTGGTATAGAAATGGAATATATTTTGTGTACAGCAGCGGCTCTACCGTTTCTAACCTTGCACTTGCGCCAGCAGGAGAAAATTTCACTGCAAAAACGAAGGCTGCAAATGGCTGTTATTCTCTGCCTTCAGATACCATTTTTGTGCAGAAATTACCTGCCCCACAGCCGCTCATTACGCCAGCAGGAACGAATAACCTGATTGAATTTTGTGCCAATGGTACAAATATAGCCGCAGGCACTTTGTACGCGTCTGCCCCTATAGGTGCGCCCAATGTGAACGGATATACTTGGTATTCAGGCGGCGCAGGTAATATAGTAGCAGGAATGTTAGATTCTCTTGGGGTAAATATTCCCTGTCCTGGCTCATTATACTATCGGGTAGAAGCCCACTATGCCAATGGCTGTAGCCGAAAATCGGGGGTAAAAATCGTAAAATGCAATCCTACTTGCAAGATTGGGCAGGAAAAAGGCGGCGAAGCCATTATTTTGGCGGAAGAAAACATGTTCATTTATCCCAACCCTGCCCAAGACATACTTTATATCGAATTGCAAGGCAGCAAATCGGATAAAGGAACCTTGATTTTGTGCAACTTATTGGGGCAGGAAATCGCAAGGCAGGACGTTTTGATGGAAAGTGGGGCAATAAAAGTTTCCTTTGAGATGACTAAGTTGGCAGCAGGAGTATATGTAATTAGCTATATTTCTGAAACCGCCCACCTTTCGCAGAAAGTAATGAAAGAATGATGAAAGGTAGCTAAAAGCTGGCAACTGGGCTATGCTTTGAAAGAGGTAAATTTCCCTATAAACATGTCATTTCTTTGAGAAATGGCATGTTTATAGGGAAATCTGCAGAAAATCTATCTCGTTTTGAGTATAATAAAAACGCCTTATTTCAACAATCGTGTTTCCAAAATCTCGCGAAACTTGCGCAAAACAGCGATAATATGGAGAAGTTGGTCTTTTTCGGTACTGTCATAGTCCTTAGACACACAATATTCCTTGCCTTCTATGGTTACAAAAGTCCAGTGTTTTCCCACAATTTCACAACCATATAGCGGAATTTCTATGCCTTCTTTTCTGTTTTTGGTTTGCCCAATTAAGAATGCCTCTAATAACTGCGCCATAGGGTCGCCTGTAGGGTTTTTTTTGGGCTTATATTCTTGAAAATGAAAATAAGGTCTTTGCATAAAATCCAACATGCCCTTTGCCACAACAAAATCCGCTTTTACAGACAGTTTATGCCCTTCTACGTCTTCTTCTTCAAGGGCTTTGTCAAAAAAAGAAACAAAATTATCCCCATCTACTACATTTCCTAATTCTAATATGTGGCTAATAAACTTCATTTTGAGGTCTTCTTCACTCCAACCGCTCATATTTTTGATGGCTTTTTGGAGAGACTTGTCGAAAATAGCTTGTTCCACATTGTCAAAATGAGGACTTTCGACAGTCAGCCATTCTTGCATTAAAGGCGTTTGCGATGCTGTTATTTTGCTAAGGTGAAAGGTAAGCATCATTTCCCCTTCTTTCCATTCTTTTTTGCGTGCCATAATTAATTGTACATGATTTGAGGGGCAAAGATAAGGGTTTTCGGCAGATTTGCGCAGATTATTTTTGAGGGCTTCTCGCAAATAAAACAAGTGTTTTTTATGAATTATGAACTTTACATAGGCGTGCTAATAATGACATTAACGCTGCCAGCGTGTAACCCTTTCCACTTTTGCAAAAAAAAATCCCCTTCAAATTATGAAATCCCTACAATCTCCGTATCTTTACCCCATATCTGCGAAAATCTACGCTTAACTCTGCGTGCATCTGCGAGAAACAAACGATTATCATGCAATACCTCCTGTATCTCCTCTCCCTGATCGGCTTGTGGAACTTAGACACACCGCCACAACTGCCTCAAAAAGAGGCAATTACCACCGAACAACAATGCCTAACGGATTACAACAAAATGTGGAAAACCATTGAAGAACTTGAAAGAAAAGGGCTGACAAAAGATGCACTTAAGCTCGCAGAAGAGATTTATGCCAAAGCAAAGGACGAAAATAACGGCACGCAAACCGTCAAATCCTTGTTGTATGTGATGAAATACAACAATATGATTGAGGAAAATTCCGATTCCCTCAATATGATTCGCCTCAAAAAAGAGCTTTCAACGGCAAAAACGCCTGTCAAACAAATCCTTCATTCCATTTTGGGCGAAGTCTATTGGCAGTATTATTCCGATAATAGGTGGCAGTTTTACAGCCGCACCCGCACCGAAAATTTTAGCAATGAAGACTTCCAAACTTGGGACGCTTCTGCTTTTATGGAACAATGTTATCAGCATCATTTGGCTGCTTTGCAGGAAAAAGATGCCCTTCAAAAAATAGGCATTGACGACTACAAAGACCTCCTGGTAAAAGGAACAGAAGAGTCCCCAAAATATCGCCCAACTTTGTATGATTTGTTAGCGCACAGAGCGATAGATTTTTTCCGTAGCAGCGATTTTTATGTTACGCGCCCTGCCTATAAATTTGAGTTGCAGGGAAAAGATGCCTTTGCAGATGCTACCATTTTTGCCAATACCAAATTTGAAAGTAAAGACACCTCTTCCGCAGATTTGCAGGTTGCGCATATTTTTCAAGCTTTGCTCCAGCAACACAAAGACGCGCCTGCCAGACTTATAGACATAGAAATCAAGCGTTTAGGTTGGGCAAAGGAACGTGCAACAGGTGAAGGCAAGGATTCTGCCTATTTTCATGCTTTGGAAAAATTGGCTGCAAAATATCCAAATATCGAAGAACATGCCCTTGTTATGGCAGAAATTGCGCAAATTTACGTCAATCGTGCAGGCTCATATCATTTCCGCAATGCGCCACAATATAAAGAGGACTACAAAAAGGCTTGGAAAATCTGCACAGATATACAGACAAAATTCCCTAAGTCGCGCGGCGCAAATCGCTGCCATGACTTGCAAAAAGGACTCGAAAATAAAGATATTTCTGCCCAAATGGAAGCCTTTTATGTACCAAACACTCCGACAAGAGCGCATGTTAAGTATAGAAATAGTTTTACTTTTTATGCAAGAATTATCAAGAGAACAGAAGACTTAGAGAAAAAACTGAACAATGAGTACAAAACAGACGCAAGAATGCGCATTTTGGCAAATCAAGCGGCTGAAAAATCTTGGCAAATGAGTTTTCCACAGGAAACGGATTTTCACTATCATGCCACAGACATTGCGGTTCCAAATATGCCTTCGGGAAAATATTACCTCTTACTTTCCGATTCTCCCAAGTTTGACGAGGCAAAACATGCCCTTACTTTCACGCCTTTTGAGTGCAATAACATTGCCCTTTCTTCGCTCAATCGCCCTTATGAAAGCAGTGTAGAGTACTTTGTAAGCAATAGAAAGTCAGGTGAGCCTTTGCCAGAAACGAAGATTACAGAGTTTAGATATGACTATAACAAAAGTAATTATGTCAAAACAGGGCGCACTTTTACTACAGATAAAAATGGGGCTTGTGTCATTAAAAGCCAGCAAAGAGAAAATTACAATGAAAGGTCAGTTATGTTAGAATTTGCCAAAAATGAAGAAGTTTTACGCACAGGTGAAGTCTATCATTACAATTATAATGGCGAAAATTCACCCAGAAATTATACCTTATTTTTCACAGATAGAAAAATTTACAGACCGGGGCAAACCCTTTATTTCAAAGGAATTTCGCTCATAGAAAAAGACGGAAAAAGCGAAATTCAGAAAAATCGCCAGACAAATATCATTTTTAGAGATGCGAATTATCAAGAAATTGCCAAAGTGTCCGTAACAACAAATGAATTTGGCTCGTTTCAAGGCACTTTTACTACGCCTACTGCGGGCTTGATGGGAAATATGAGTGTGAGAGATGAAAACAATCAATCGGAAAGCTATTTTAGTGTGGAGGAATATAAACGTCCGAAATTTGAAGTAACTTTTAAGGACTTGGAAGGCAGCTATAAATTGGGCGACAAGGTTACGACAAAAGGAACAGCAATGGGTTTTGCGGGCAATGCAGTTGATGGCGCAGAGGTAAAATATAGGGTAGTTCGTAGGGCAAGTTATCCGTATTGGGGCTACTATTGTTGGTGGAGACCTGCGCCAAGTTCGCCCGAAATGGAAATCACAAATGGCACAGCAAAGACTGATGAGACAGGAAATTTCAAAATAGAATTTCAGGCAATTCCCGATAATAACATTTCAAAAGCCGATAAACCGCAATTTAATTATACGGTTTATGCAGATGTAGTGGACATCACAGGCGAAACCCATTCTGCGGAACAAGGCATTTCTTTGGGTTATATTGCCCTTTCTGCCAGCCTTTCTATTGCAGATTTGCAGAAAAACAAGCCTGATTCTGCAACCATAAATACCACAAATTTGGCAGGTACTTTTGAACCTGCGAAGGGAAAAGTAGAGATTTTTCGCCTCGAAAATCCGAGTCAATGGTTTAGAAATAATGCCTTTGAAGAGTCTGATGTTTTTATGTTAAAGGAGGCAGAGTTTCGCAAAAACTTCCCTTATGAGGTCTATAAAAATGAAGACAATTTTCGGGAATGGAAAAAAGGGGGGCTTGTTCAAAGCATTTCTTTTGACAGCGAAAAGAATAAAAAATATGCGCTTTCTGCCTTGCAAACCGCAAAAACAGGCAAATATATTGCAGAACTTACCACAGCCGATAAATATGGAAATGAGGTAAAGGTTACGGAATATTTTATGCTCAATGATGAGAAGGAAAATATGCCTGCTTTGCCTACACCTTTGACTATGACGGTGAATAAGACGACTTTTGAACCGAATGAAAAGGCTGTTTTTACCTTAGCAACTTCGGAAAAAAGCCGTTTTGTGGTCTTTCAAATTGAGCAAAATGGGACGATTTTGGATAGAGAATATATCGTGTTACAAGCAGGAAAAAAGAATATAGAATTTCCGATAAAAGAAGAATATAGAGGCGGTTTTACGGCTTCTGTGGGAGGCATTTGTGAGAATGAATTTCATTCAGAAGTCCTCAATATCTCTGTTCCTTGGACCAATAAAGAACTGAAATTAACATGGAGTACGTTTAGAAATAAACTCCTGCCGGGGGCAAAAGAAGAATGGCGGTTGAAAATTGCGGGTTCAAAAGGCGAAATCGTAGCCGCAGAAATGGTCGCAGCCATGTATGACGCTTCCTTAGATATGTTCAAATCGAATGATTTTGGGGTTACGTCCTTTCACAAATCCCATTATCAACGCATAAATTGGGAGGCTACTGTGGGTTTTGGCGGCTCAGGCAGCAGTCTTTTGGCGGAGAATTGGAATGAATATAGCTATTTGTATGTGCCTGTGCGCTATGATGCCTTACATCTTTTTGGGTTTTATATAGGCAGGGAAAGATATGCGGAGTATGGAATGGAAATGGACGCAAGCGAAGTTATAGTAACTTCTAAGTCAAAATCCATGCCCAGAATGTCAAAACATGCAGAAATGGCGGGCGCACCTATGCCTATGGCATTGCCTGTTGTTTCAGATGGACCCACTAAAGCCCAAGATGCTGTACCTGACTTTAGTGACAAAGAAGTAAATAAGCCTGAAACGGGCAAAGATGGCAAAGAAGAAGGGCAAAAAGGCAAGCAAAAATCAGAGGTTCAGATTCGGAAAAATTTGCAAGAAACGGCTTTCTTTTTCCCGCAACTTCGCACCAATTCAACGGGAGAAATAATATTGGTTTTTACCATGCCAGAGGCTCTGACAAAATGGAAGATGTTGGGTTTTGCGCATACTCAAGATTTGCAAACGGGCGGAATTGAGGCAAGTGTGGTTACACAAAAGGAGTTGATGATTCAGCCGAATGCGCCTCGTTTTTTGAGGGAAGGAGATAAGTTTATGCTTTCTGCCAAAGTCTCTAACCTCTCGGATAAAGACCTTACAGGCTCTGCGGAACTCAAAATAATGGACGCTTTTACAGGAAATGATATTACCAATTTGTTTTCTACGAAAAGTAATAAGGTTTCCATTTCTCCCAAAACCAAACAAAGTGCCTTAGCAGAATGGGAAATTAAAGTTCCAGAAGGCATACAAGCCGTTATTTATCAAGTAGTTGCACAAGCAGGAGATTTTTCTGATGGCGAAGAAAATGCCTTACCTGTGGTTCTCAACAAAATGTTGGTAACAGAAAGTCTGCCTTTGCCGATTCGGGGAAATAGTACAAAAACCTTTATTTTCAAAAATCTGAATGAAAATAAATCCACGACTTTGCGCAATCAGTTATATACGTTGGAGTTTACCTCAAATCCTGCGTGGTATGCTGTGCAGGCTCTGCCTTACCTCATGGAATATCCACACGAATGTACGGAGCAGATGTTTAGCAGGTATTATGCGAATGCGGTTGCTTCTAATGTGGCTAATTCAACGCCAAGAATCAAGCAGGTTTTTGAACAATGGACAAAAAATGCTAAATCTCCTAACAATGCAAAACAGGCTCTTTTATCCAATCTCGAAACCAATCAATCCCTCAAATCTGCCTTGTTAGAAGAAACGCCTTGGGTCTTAGATGCCAAAGATGAAACGGAAAGAAAGAAAAGAGTGGCTCTGTTATTTGACTTAAATAGAATGGCAAATGAATTGGAAACAATAGAGCAAAAATTGGCAGATAGACAGTTGAATAGTGGGGCTTTTACGTGGTTTCCGGGCATGAAAGATGACCCTTATATGACCAAAGTCTTGGCTTCAGGTTTTGGGCATTTGCGCAAAATGGGCATCAAACTTTCGCCTCGTGTGGACGGTATGATGAAAAAAGCCCTTCCTTATTTGGACAATGAAATGCAAAAAGAGTATCGGGATTTGAAACGCTACACCAAAGCTGCCGATATGGACAAAGACCATTTGAGCTATTCTGCGATTCAATACTTGTATATGCGCTCATTTTATCTGGAAATGCCTGTGGGTTTGGACGAAAAAGAGGCATACAATTATTATTATTCACAAGCGCAAAAATACTGGCTGAATCAAGGCATGTATATGAAAGGCATGATTTCTTTGTTTTTATTTAGAGGAAAAGAGGAGAAAATTGCGAAGGAAATTATCGAATCTTTGCGCCAAAATTCGGTTTCAAATGAAGAAATGGGTATGTATTGGAAATACAATCAGGGGTATTGGTGGTACGAAGCTCCGATAGAAACGCAAGCCTTGATGATTGAGGCGTTCAATGAAGTGGCAAATGATTTGAAATCGGTGGAAGAAATGAAAATTTGGCTTTTGAAAAACAAGCAAACTTGCGATTGGAAAACGACTCGCGCGACTGTGGAGGCTTGTAATGCGTTGTTGATGACGGGAAATAGACAGTTGGAAAGTACGGAATTGGTAGAAGTAAAGTTGGGAAAAACGGTGGTAAATCCTTATACGCGCCCTGATGCGAAGGTAGAAGCAGGCACAGGCTATTACAAAACTGCTTTTCAACCTTCGGAAATGACAGCTGATTTTGGGAAAATTACGGTTACGAAAAAAGATGCAGGCATCGCTTGGGGCGCAGTGTATTGGCAGTATTTTGAGCAACTTGACAAAATCAAATACGCTGCTACGCCACTTGCGATTCGTAAACAAGTATTTGTGGAAAGAAATACTGCGACAGGACCCGTCATTGACCCTATTTCCTCTGGCGCAAAAATCAAACAAGGCGACAAGGTGAAAATCCGTATCGAAATTCGGGTGGATAGGGACATGGAATATGTGCATTTGAAGGATATGCGGGCTGCGGGTTTTGAGCCTGTTTCCACTTTGTCGCAATACAAATATCAGGACGGACTTGGCTACTACGAATCTACGAAGGATTTGGCTACGCATTTTTTCATCGGCTACTTGCCAAAAGGGACGTATGTATTTGAATATGCGTTGCGGGCTACGCACAAGGGTGACTTTTCGAATGGAATAACGACTATGCAAAGCATGTACGCACCAGAATTTACGACACATTCGGAGGGGATACGGGTTACAATAGAGTAGTTTATCCTTTGAAAGGGATAAATTTCCCCCAATATATAGGACTTGCGCAAAAGCTGTTTTTATAGCCCCGAATTGCACGAATTTTCACGAATTAACAGCCCTAACTCGTAAAAATTCATGGCAAATGTGGAAGTCCTGATATAAATCCTGTAAGGGTGGCGCACCGTTAGAAAGTGTGCCACCTATTTCTCATTTCTCATTTCCCATTTTTCATTTCTCATTTCCCATTTTTCATTTCCCATTTTTCATTTCTCATTTCTCATTTCTCATTGCCTCCATGCGCATACCTCCCGCAAAAGTAGATGAAATATACCGCTCGATGGACATTATGGAAATCGTGTCGGACTATGTTACCCTCAAAAAAAAAGGCACAAATTATTGGGCTTTGTCCCCCTTTGCCAAAGAAAAATCGCCGTCCTTTGCCGTAAATCCCACAAAAGGCATTTACAAGTGTTTTAGCACAGGCAAAGGCGGAAATGCCATTGGCTTTTTGATGGAATTGGAGGGCTACACCTATCCCGAAGCCTTGCAACATGTCGCCAAAAAATATGGAATTGAAATTCCTGTGGAACAAGACAATCAGGAATATGTGCAGCAAAGAGACCATCTCGAAAGCCTGCACATTGTCATGCAATATGCTGCAGATTTTTATCACAAAAACCTCATAGAGAACGAGGTAGGGCGAATGATAGGCTTGGCTTATTTCAAAGAAAGAGGCATTTTGGAAAGTACTATCAAGACTTTTCAGCTCGGATATGCCTTTGATGATTGGGAATCTTTGGCAAAACAAGCAACTGCAGACCAGCACAATCCCGACTATATGATAGAAACGGGGCTATGTTTGCGCACCGAAAAAACGCAAAAATTGATAGACAGATTTCGAGATAGGGTAATGTTTCCTATTTTCAATCCTGTGGGAAAAGTGGTGGGTTTTGGGGGGCGCATTTTGAAAAACAAGGAAAATGAAGCGAAATACATCAATTCTCCCGAATCCCCGATTTATCATAAAAGCAATATCCTCTTTGGACTTTCGCAAGCAAGAACTGCCATTCGCGAAAAAAATCTGTGCATTTTGACCGAAGGCTATCTTGATGTAATTGCTTTGTATCAGGCAGGTATTCAGCATGTTGTGGCTTCAAGTGGCACGTCTTTAACCGAAGAACAAAGCAAACTCATTCGGCGTTTTACCAAAAATGTGCTGCTTGTCTATGATGGGGACGCGCCCGGCGTGAAGGCTGCTATGCGTGGAATTGATATTTTGGTGGCGGAAGGCATGGCGGTTCGTTGCCTCATTTTGCCCGATAATCATGACCCCGATTCCTTTGTAAAAGCCTTTGGTGCAGCCGCTTTTGAGTTGCAAGCCGAGAAAAATGCCTTAGATTTCATGGATTTCAAAATGCAGGAATTGCAGAAAACAGGCGGAAATAGCCCTTCGGAACAGACAGAAAGGCTACGGACTTTGGCGCAAACTTTGGCGCGGATTCCTGATGCGATTGAACAACAAATGTATGTGCGAGATGTGGCAATGAAGTTGAAAGTGGCAGAAGAACTGTTGCAACAAGCCGTGGCAGAGGCGAGTAAATCGCAGCAAAAAGAAAGTGTGCGGGAAATTCGGCGGACACAAGGCTTTATCGCGCCTGTGATAGCTTTGACAAAGGAGGAAAGCCTGCCTTTTGCTGCGCAAGAAAAGGAAATTATGCGGATTCTCATTCGCCACCACAACAAAAGTTTTTCATTTGTGGTAGATGAGGAGGCAAAATCTCAATCTGTGGAGATAAATGTAGCCGAAAGTATTATGATGGAATTGGCAGGAATTTCTTTGTATAATGCTGTGTATGAGGAGATTAAACAATATACGTTTGAAGTGTATGAGCAGAAAAAGAATTGGAATTTGGATATACATTTTCTCTTAAACCATGAAAATGAGCAGATTCGCAGCACTACCGCAGATTTGTATTTTGAGCGGTTTTCGATAAGTGAAAATTGGAAAAAATATGATATTCTCACGCCCGAACTTGACCAAAAATTGGCAGAAGCGGTTTTCAGCCCCATTTTATACTATAAATTCCAGCAACTTGGCAAGCTCATTTTGGAGCAAAAACAGGTCTTAAAGCAACTTTCTGAAGGCACAGAAATAGATTCCGTCAAAGAAGATGAGGAGTTTGCGCGCTTCAATGAGTTGCTATTGTTGAAGCAAAAAATAGATGGGAGAATTGGGATAGAAGGGGCAAATTGGGCGTTTTGAGAGCCTTTTTTACTCGCTAAAAACAGGCGCAAGAAAGTAAGGAATCTCAAAATCTGTGTGATTTACAATTACATCTTGTTGTATGCAGCGAATATGATCCTCTTTATCACAAATTTCTACGCGATTGATGCCCCGCAAAAAATCAGGGGAAAGACAGGAATATAATTTTTCTATAACAAGATGCAATCTCTCACTGTGATTCGGCATGAGCGTGAGCCATTCTGCATGTACTTGCAAGACATAAGAATGAATTTTAGAGCCGGGATATACAGGGGTAATGCCCACAAAATCAAAGGCTTGCCCTTCTTCTTCAAAGACTGTAACAAACTTTTTTAGGGCTTGTTTTAATGATTTCTTATCCATAATATTAAAGCTCCTTTAGATTTTTGACAAATTGAAAAGGCAAATTGGGCGTTTTGAACGGGTTTATATTTCCTTTCTGAGTTCAGCCAACAATTCAAAGGCATCTCGCCCTTTCTCGCCTTTACGCTGTAGCTCCTGCATTTCTCGATAGCCTAATGCTATGTTTTCTGCTATTTCTTCTTCTCTTGTCGTCTCCTGCAATCGGCTATTTTCTATTTGTATGAGGCTAAAATAGCTCAATAACCCCAGCAGTTTTTGTGCAAATAAACTATGTGTTTTGATAGCATATTCCATATTTATGGGAATGATTATATGAAAAATTGAAAGTATCCTTTCAACTGCAAAGATAGGATATTTATTCGTAAATCGTGTGTTTTGAGGGCAATTTTTATTATTAGGACTTACGCAAAAGTTGTTTTTATAGCCATGAATTTTCGCGAATTAACAGCCCTAATTCGCAAAAACTAGGGGCAAATGCGTATAAATGCCCACCTGCTACCTTTAGGCGGTTGTGAGAATTTTGTTATGTCTTTAGTTTTGCATACTAAAATCATCTTTATGCGTTTGAAAAAGGAAATATCTATCAAATTTGGGGAGAATGTCCGAAAGTTTAGGCTGCAAAAGGGATTTTCTCAAGAGGAGTTAGCGCATATTGCTGAGGTTCATAGAACTTATATTGGCATTATTGAACGAGGAGAAAAAAATATTACCCTTGTTAATATTGAAAAAATTGCGGTAGCATTAGAAATGAGCATAGTTGAATTATTAACATTTAAAAATGGGGAGTGACGCAAAATGTATGTGTAGGTTTGCAGGGTGGCGCACCTTTGAAAGGCGCGCCACCCTACTAAACGTAAATCGATTTACCAAGTCCACTTTGCGGTAAAAAACACCCCTATTTCCATTTATCCAAATCGAAACTCCAGGAGATATAGCCCATTCTGCCCAATAAAGGCGAACCATACGCCGTTCTATATCGCTTATTGCCGAGATTTGAGCCGCCTATACGGATAGTAGAGTGCATTTTCTCAAACCAATAGCTTAATTGTGCATCAACCGTACCAAAAGCAGGTACATTCCCTTGTCCAAAAGGGCTTTGCCAGTAGAAATTACTTTGACGCTTGTAGTTTACATTGAATCCTAAGCCCTTATATACCTTATTTCCCTGCAAACCCAAGACTATCTTATGTTTTGGCGTATTAAAACCCGGAATGATACCATCTTTGACCAAGTTTGTCGTGTCTATGTCCGAATAGGTGTAGTTGATAGTAGGCGTAATGCCTCTGCCAACATAATAGGAAACGCCCAAAGTTGCGCCATAAGACTTGACGGCTTGCGCAGAATTGACAGGAATTTGTATTAGCTCATAATTGCCTGTGAGAATGGCATCATCTCCGCTTTCTGTTCCAGCTACTGCGCCTCCTTTTGGCTGAATGACACGCACATCTCCGATAAAATACTGATAATCATTAAGATAGCCCACAGCATCAACAAACAGTCTGTTGTTCCAAGTATAACGATAGCCCAATTCAAAAGTCCGAACATATTCGGGACGAATTTTGTTATAGGTTACTTTTTTGAGCAATTCGGGCTTTATTTCAAAAGTCGAATCATACATCTTACGAAAATCCTTGACCGATTGCAGCGTATAAAGATTGTCATGCCCTTGCAAATTGCCTTCTAAGCGCAAATCCACAAAGGTTCCTGCCACAGGCAACTGCCCCAAAGTGAGCAAGATAAACTGGTTTTGCAGCGTAGGAATCCTAAATGCAGATTGGTACGAAGCCCTAAAAACGTGGTTTTTGGGAGCATAAACAATAGAGGCTCTCGGCGAAAATTGCGGCTGAAAATTCTGGTTTTTGTCTGCACGAATAGACGCTGTTACATGCAGTTTATTTTTCATAAATTTCTTTTGTGCCTGTACATAACCCCCAACTTCCCAGACCGTCAGATTCACAAATTGCGCACTCAAATTTGCGGAGCCGTCAGGCATAGTGTCCTTGCGATTGACGAGGGTATCGGAGAAAATCGTGCCATAAGATTGCGGATTGTAAAAACGCGCATTTGCCCCAGAGATAATATTTGCCCATTTTATCGGCAAATTATACTGCCCTTCTATATGTTGTAGGCTGGAAATATCTGTAAATTTTGACCCACGTTTGAGGCTTGCATTGTTTATGATAGAATTATATTCTGTGTTAAAAGCATCACTTCCGGGCTGTAATTGCGCTGCATTCGGAGCCTGCGCAAGTGCCGCAGCCTTTGCCCTGGCTATCATCCATTCTTCTGGCTCGCCCGGTTTTACGGTAGAATCCGTAGTATTTCCCTTTGCCAAATATAACAAAGTATCAAAATAGGTTCCTAAATAATTTTCTACATAGTTTTTGATATAGGTTTTGGACAAATTTACCCCTGTAAACACCAAATCATAGGAATCTCCAGCATTTTCCATCGTGTTATAGGCACGAAGCACAAAGTTTTTGCCTTTTAATTCCACTTTTTGCTGATGAAATTGAATGTTTTTGATATTATAACGATTCGTCGCTTGATAAACAGCCGTTCCTTGTCCGTATTTATAAGCAATAGAAAGTTGCAAACTGTCTTTGAGTTTGTAGCAAACTTCCCCCCCTAATTTCAAACTTTTGGTATTGTAGTTAGTCAAAGAAGGCTCTAAATAGCCAGGAGCCAAGACCTTTACTTTTCCCGGAAATGCCTGTGGATAAAAGTCCAAATAGCCATTCAATTTGGTGAAATCCGAAGCCACTTTCGGGTCATCGCTGTACTGCAACTGCCGCACAATAGAACTCAGATTCTGCTCACTTTCAATCGGTCTGTACAGATTTGCGACCGAATCATTGGCAGGAAAATCGGTAACTCTGCTATAAGACCCCGTCAGTTTGAGGGCTAATTTCTGCTTTTTGCCATAAGCTTGCGCATAGCGAAACTGCCCATCTATCATATTTCTACTTCCGCCTTTGAGCTGCACACTCAAGCCCTGAAAATCGTAAGGGTTTTTGGTCGTCATGCTGATAACCCCTTGAAAAGCATTGGGTCCATACAAAGCCGAAGCAGGTCCTGTGATAACTTCCACGCTTTGCAAATCCAAATCCGTAGCTCCCACCAAATTTCCTACAGGAAAATTGAGTCCTGGAGCTTGATTGTCCATGCCGTCTATGAATTGTACGACCCGTACAGGCGAAGTTGTGTTGAATCCCCTTGTGTTAAAAGAGCGAAAACCTAAACTCGAAGTTACCATATCCACGCCTTTGAGGTTGCCTAAGCCTTCATAAAAGTCGCCCGAAGCGGTGGAACGAATGGCTTGAATGTTCAATTTCTGCACCGAAGAGGCAGATTGCAAGACCGTTTCGCTCACTCTTGAGCCAATTATGACTACTTCATTTCCTTGCAAAAAGGAAGCCTGCAATTTGATTTCGCCCAATTCAACGGTTTGAGACAAGGCATTTTGGACGGTACCTGTCCAAGTAGCATAGCCAATCAACTCGACTTTTACCTCAAAAGGCGGCGCGAGATTTTCGGTGAGAATGTCAAATTTCCCTGCCTCATCGGAGTAGCCGCCTGCTGTAGCCGCCACCAAAATAGCTGCACCAGAGATAGGATTTCCGCTTTGTGCATCTTTTACCAAGCCTTTGATGTGCAGTGTTTGGGCTTGAAGGGCAATGTTAGCTGCCACACATAAGCCAAAAAAAAGTATTTTTGTTAGCATATAGAAAATAGGTTGTTATTAATGCGGTAAAATTAGGGGAGATTTGGGGATATGCAATTTTTTTTTATTCGGAGATTCACATAAAAAAGAAAAAATATTACAAAATAATGGCTATGGAACACGAAAAGAATAAAATCATAATTTATCCAGAAATATGAGCCAAAATAGGAAGGTTTTGCAATGATTTGAGAGAGAAAAAGACATAAGGAACACGAAAAGAATAATCTTACAATTTACCACTAAGGCACGAAGAAAACTAAGAAAGAAAAATGTGGCTTAGTTGTCTTCTTTTACCAGATTACTTCGTGTTTCTTCGTGCCTTAGTGGTGAGAAAAATGTTAAGTTATTTAATTTCCGTTCCTAAGGGGCTATTCAAAAAATAAAGTACCCAACTAAATACGAGCAAGAAATAACCTAAACAGATAAATTTGCGGTACGTGTAGCGCATGCTTTAGCTTGCGTTACGCAGAAACGGCAAATTTTGAGATGCTCTGGCTAAAGCCTAAGCTACAGGGAACGAAAAATATAGTGTGTGGGTATATTTTTTCTTGCTTGCCCCCTACAAAATGCGGGTAATTTGGGACAAAATGCCTAAATCCTACTTATATTGGTTCACAATATATTGCAAAATTCCCAATAGCTTGTTCAAATCGCTCAAATAATAACGCTCGACATCTATCCAAATGCAATCATTTGTAAGGCGCAAAAATACCCAATCGTAAGCATTTGTAACCGCACCATAAATGGTTTCTTGTGGCGTTCCCATTTCGAGGTTAAACAATTTTGCAGCATACATTTCTGCGGCGCATTGGGCAAAACCTTCATCAGGAGCTTTGTTTTTGCTTTCCATCAAACAAAAAATAGGGGCTTGTGCCTCTACAATGTTCGGATTAGCACTCAAAATAAAGTCTGGATTTCCTGTTAAATCGGCATCACCTTCAATATTAAGGGCAAATCCTGAAAACACTACGATAAAATCATTTTTGCGTTTCAATTCCTTCAAAACGGGAGAAATAAGAAACTCTGACTTGGCTTTTTCGGTGTATAAAGGGAATTTGTGCGCCTCCTGTAAGTCTTCTTTTAGTCGCTCACTAATGGAAAAAGAAGGTAAATCTATCGTTTCAAACAAGTTTACAAGGGTGTTTTGCTGCAAATGATATTGCTTACAAAACTTGGACAAGGAGGTAAATTTGCTATATCCCATGTATTTATGTGGTTTTGTTTCTGCAAAGATAGGCTTTTTTCTGAGAAAAAAGATGTTTTTTCAAAAGAAGTTTACCTTTTTCTGCAAAAAGAAACAAGGTATAAGTAGTACAGACTAAATAAACAAGGTTAAGATATTGGTTGTATTGCTGGTGCAAGCGTCCGCTTGTACCTCCTTTCTTGAAGCGTCCGCTTCGAGG
>JAYUZN010000773.1:0-2906 GCA_043751755.1 Bacteroidota bacterium
TACAGGGTCTTTTGAGGTTTTTCCATGATGAATAACAAGGTCTTTTCGGTCTTTTGTATTGATTTCATACCCGCCCCTGCCCTGCCCTAAATGGGGGGACAGAGGGGAGTAATAGGTGTCTTTTAGAAAATCTGAAACAATGTTTTTAAGATTTTCCTCACTTTCGTCCTCGTCTATGCGTGCAAACATACGCACAAGATTTGCCTTGAACGCATTGATTTCGTCCCTCGTAACACTTTGCTTGAGGTAACCTTTGTTGAGGGCTTGATTGAGACTTTGTGGGAGGAGTTGCATGTGTTTTGGTTGTTTTTCACGCAGATTCGCACAGATTAAACCGCAGATTTTCGCAGATTATTCCTTAAATCTGCGAAAAACGGCGTCCCCTATCTGCGCAAATCTGCGAGAAATGAAAGACAAAGGTACGAAAGAACAGGAATTTAATTGTAAAATGCTAAATTGCATTTTTTTTTCTTTACAACATGCAATAATTTCCCGAAAAATAAGTAGCTTTGCAACCAAATGAACGTCCAAAAACCATAAATACTATTGCTGATAAGTGAATAGTATTCTATTCAAGCCGTTGTAGCCAATATTTTGTAAACCTTATTATGCGCTTTTTTTTATATCTGTTATTGCTAACTATAGGGGAAACTGCGTTCTCCCAAGCCTTGCTTCCCGAACAACAGGGCGGCAACAAAAACAAAATCCTCAATCTGCGAGAGAATCCTATCCCTCCGTATGACTTCATCAAGTTCAACCCTGAATATCAGGCGGCTGCCCCTGCCAAACGAATTTGTACAACGTATGAGGTAGAGGAAAAACGGATGAGAGGGGAATCGAATAATAGTTTTGAAAAGTGGATGCGCCGAACCCTTGAAGAAGACCCACTTATTGCCAAATCTACCGAGATTTTTACCATTCCTATTGTGGTGCATGTGATTTACAGCAATATGTCCGAAAATATTTCTAACGAGCAGATTCTCTCTCAAATCGAAGTATTGAACGCAGATTACCGTCATTTGAACAAAGATACAAGCCTCACGCAGTCCCGTTTTCGCACAGCTGCAAGCGATATGCACGTGGCATTTAAGTTTGCGACAAGAGACCCGAAGGGCAAACCCACCGATGGCATTGACCGAATTTCGATGGCAGGTTCGCCTTTTTCCGAAAAATATATAAATGAAGTTATCAAACCTAACACGATTTGGAACACTTCGGAATACCTCAATTTATGGGTTTGTTTCATAGATAACAATGTGTTAGGCTTTTCGCAGTTCCCAGAATCTTCGGGCTTGGTGGGGATTCCTTCTGATATTGGAACGGTATTTACAGACGGAATAGTGATAACTTATACCGCTTTTGGGACTTTGGGAACGGTGAATCCCCCCTTTGACAAGGGCAGAACTGCCACGCACGAAATTGGGCATTGGCTCGGTTTGCGGCATATTTGGGGAGATGGCACAGGGGATTGTAGCGCAGATGATTATTGTGAGGACACGCCTTTGACAAAAGTCCCCAATTTTGGCTGTAAAGTGGGCATAAAAGGCTGCAAAGATACGGCAATGGTCGAGAATTTTATGGACTATACGGACGATAAATGTATGAATATTTTTTCTAATGACCAGAAAAAACGCATTTGGTCAGTGTTAGAAAATAGTCCCCGTAGGAAAGAATTAGGCATTTCTGCTGCGGCAAAGCCTTTGGCAATTCCGCCTACCCCTGCCTTTATTTCGGATATTTCGGTGGGAAGTCAAAGTTTAAACGTAGGCTTCAAAGATATAAGCAAAGGCAGTAATCGCAGCCGAAAATGGATTTTTGTGGGCGGCGTTCCTGCGACTTCTACGGAAGCAGAGCCGATTGTTTTTTATTCAAAACCCGGGAAATATGCGGTTTCTCTGTCTTTAAGCAATGAATATGGCACAGAAACGCAGAAAATAGACAATTATATAACCATTTATGGCAAAGGAGAAACCTTGCCTATGTCTTTCGATTTTGAAGCAAATGCTGCCCATTCTGCCCATATTCAGCCCGCCGCATGGGGAAATACGTGGAAAATCGCCACGACTTTGGGGGGCTATGGCAAAAGTTCAGGGGCGATTTGGATAAATAATTATGTGAACAATCGCCCCGGCGCGCGAAGTTATTTTATGTTGCCTTGTTTAGATTTTTCGACAGGTGCGCAAACGCAGCTTTCTTTTGACATAGCCTACCAATTTTTCAATGAGAAATATGCAGATACTTTGGGCATTTACCTTTCTACAGATGAGGGCAAAACCTTTCATGCCATTTATTATAAATCAGGGAAAAAACTCTCCGAAAATGCCTCGAACAAAAACCTCTACAACCCTGCGCCCGAAGATTGGCGGACAGAAATGATAGATTTGAGCCGATATGACGAAAATACCCATGTTCAAATCGCTTTTGTGTGCATGAATGGCTACGGAAATAACCTGTATTTGGACAATATAAAGGTTTCTTCTACGCCCCTGCCCTTGCCAAATGTTGATTTTGAGGCAGATAGACAAGAAATATGCGTGGGAGATGCCGTAGGTTTTAACGACAAAACGGGCAATAAACCCGTCAAATGGCTTTGGTCTTTTCCGGGGGCAACTCATACTTCTGATACTTCGAGAAATCCTGTTATAAGCTATCAAAAGGCAGGTTTATATGAAGTGAGCCTTACGGCTATCAATTCTTCGGGGGAAGCTGTGTTAAGTAAAAAAAATTATATACGCGTAAAACCAGAGCCTCCGCTTACTCTTTCTGCGATTCCACAAGCGGTCTGCCCTCGCACAGCTTTGACGATAAGGGCTACGGGGGGCAGCTATTTTTTGTGGGTATATGGCGACCGAGAGTCCAATGAATCGGTCATTGTGGATACTTTGCTTTTTTCCAAAAGTTATGAA
>JAYUZN010000774.1:0-1621 GCA_043751755.1 Bacteroidota bacterium
CTCATAACCGTATCGTCAAGCGACTTTTTGAGCAATACTTGGTCCACATCATGCTGATATTGCCCTACCCCAATGGATTTTGGGTCGAGCTTTACCAATTCTGCCAACGGGTCCATAAGCCTGCGACCTATAGAAACAGAACCCCGAACGGTGAGGTCATAATCGGGAAATTCCTGCCTTGCTACGTCCGAAGCGGAGTAAATCGAAGCCCCACTTTCGTTTACCATTATAATAGACACCTCTTTTGGCAAGCCGATTTTGCGCAAAAAGTCCTCTGTTTCTCTGCCTGCTGTGCCATTTCCTACGGCAATTGCTTCAATGTTGTGGGTTAGCATCAGTTTTTTTACCTGCATTTCTGCGTCTTTTGTTTTTTCTCCCGAAAAATGCGGATAAATAACGGAGTCATGTAGCAATTTTCCTTGCTCATTCAAAATGACCAATTTGCAGCCCGTCCTAAAACCCGGGTCTATTGCCATGACTCTTTTCTGCCCCAAAGGAGCCGCCATCAGCAGCTGCCTCGCATTGTCCGCAAAGACTTTTATCGCATCTATGTCTGCTTTATCCTTAGAAGTTACGCGCATTTCGGTTTCCATAGAAGGCGAAAGGAGGCGTTTGTAGCCGTCTTTTATCGCCAATTTCACTTGTTCTGCGGCTTCATTTCTGCTGGTAACAAACTGTTTTTCCAATAAATAAATAGCCTCTTCTTCCAACGGCTCAATCGTCATTGTCAAAAAGCCTTCATTTTCGCCTCTGCGCATAGCAAGCAAACGATGAGACGGGGCTTTTGCAAAGGATTCGTTCCAGTCAAAATAGTCTTTGAACTTTTCGCCTTCTACCTCTTTTCCCTTCACCAATTTGCAGGTAATGGTGCTTTTTTGGGTAAACAAAAAACGCATTTTACTACGTGCATCTGCATGTTCGTTCACCCTTTCGGCGATGATGTCGCGCGCACCTGCGAGGGCTTCTTCTACATTTTTAACGCCTTTTTCTTCCGAAATAAAGGTAGCCGCCAACGTCTGAACCGATATATTTTTTTGTTCAAACAAGGTATTTGCCAAAGGCTCTAAGCCTTTTTCGCGCGCAATCATAGCCCTTGTACGGCGTTTTGGGCGATACGGCAGATAAATATCTTCCAAATCGGACAAAGTTGTAGCTCCTTCTACGGCAGTTTTGAGGGCATCTGTGAGGAGATTTCTCTCTGTGAGGGAGCTTAGAATGGCTTCTCTACGTTTTTCGAGTTGCAACAGCTGCTCATGTCGGTCGCGAATCGCTGCGACTTGCACCTCGTCAAGGCTGCCGGTAGCTTCTTTGCGATAGCGAGAAATGAAGGGAATAGTCGCTCCTTCTGCTAATAGCGTCAAAACGGCTTCGATTTGACGCGCCGAAATCGAGAGTTCTTGGGAAATGAGTTGTATGAGGTTCATTTGTGTGTTATTTATCATGGATTATTTCCAAAAATCTATCCTCAAAACGAGATAGATTTTCCGTAAATTTCTCTATAAACATTTCATTTCTTGAAGAGATGACATCTTTACAGGAAAATTTACCCCCTTCAAAGTATAATAACCAGATAATGTATTTATAGGTTTGTAGGGTGGCGCACTTTTCAAAAGTGCGCCAC
>JAYUZN010000775.1:0-13077 GCA_043751755.1 Bacteroidota bacterium
TTGATAACGACATATTGTATGGATAGGCTTGTAGCGTGGCGCACCTTTCAAAGGTGCGTCACGCTCTACTTACAGATACTTCATTTTTCGTAAAATGAGGAAATTTACCCCGTTTGCAGTATAGATAATGACATTAAAAATTTGTGGACAAGGTTCGGCGGGTTTGCACTACAGCCCCATGCGCAGGCAAAACCCACCGAACCTCTACCATTTCATTATGTCGTTATCAAATTCTGGAAAAATATCCCTATTTCTCAGTATTTTTCTCAAAACAGAGAAAAAAATATATCATATCAGATTCTTTTTGTAACTTTGTTGCAAAAAGGGAGTTAATGTATTTTAGCTAAAAAAATCTCAGGCATCATGTTCAAATTTTTCCCCCTCAATGGAGGCGTTTTTGTCAGCATCATCTGCGCAATTCATTGTGCAGCAACGCCGTTTGTGCTTTCTGTTTTGCCTGCCTTCGCAGGAAACTTCGCAGAATCTGAACTGTTAGAATGGGGAATGGTGGCTTTAGGCTTGTTGCTGTCTGCATATACCCTGTTCAAAGGCTATCAACAGCACCACAATCCGCGCCCTTTTCAACTATTGGGCGTGGCAGGTATTTTGTTTATCGTAGCAAATGCATTCCTGCATAGCCATACATTTAGCTGGACGCATACCCTCACAAATCTTTCGGGAGGCTTGCTGCTCATCATTTCTCAACGTATAAATCATACCTCAAAAGCGAGTTGTACTTGCAAAGCGCATTAATTATCTGCGAAAAATCCCTATCTTTGCCCCACAAAACGACATATAAATACGAGTGAGAAATAATTTAAATATACATTTTTGATATATCTTATTGATTATCATAAATTTATGCTAACTTTCAACTTATCACTTTCAACTACTTATTTATGAACTACATACATACCGAAACCATAGGCAAAACCTTGGTCATTACCCTCAATCGCCCTGATGTGTTAAACGCATTAAATCTGGGGCTTTTTGCAGAATTGAACAGCATTATTGAAGCATTTAGCGCAGATGAAGTGCATCTTGGGGCAGTCTTGACGGGGGCTGGCACAAAGTCTTTTGCCGCAGGAGCTGATATTTCGGAGTTGGCAGGTTTGAATAGTAAGGCTGCACAGGCGGTGAGTAAAAGCGGTCAGGACACTTTTTTCTTGATAGAAAACTGCCCTAAACCCATCATCGCTGCCGTAAATGGCTTTGCTTTGGGCGGCGGCTGCGAGTTGGCGATGGCTTGTCATATTCGAGTAGCTTCGGACAATGCGAAATTTGGGCAACCCGAAGTAAGTTTGGGCTTGTTGCCCGGCTATGGCGGCACACAACGCTTGGTGCAGCTCATCGGCAAAGGAAAAGCTACGGAACTCTTGCTAACGGGAGAGGCAATCAAAGCAGAGGAGGCATTGAGTTTGGGCTTGGTGAACTATGTCGTCAGTCGTGATGAGTTGAAAGACAAGTGTTTTGAAATATTAGGGAAAATTTATACAAAATCTCCTTTGGCAATCGCACTTACTTTGCAAGCAATTTCCGCAGGCATCAACGACAATTTGACAGGCTATGCCGTAGAAGTCCACAATTTTGGCAAGGCTATCACGTCCGAAGATGGCAAAGAGGGGACAAGTGCTTTTTTGGAGAAAAGAAAAGCGAATTTTACGGGGAAATAATTTTTCATAAAAAAGCTAAATATTGGATTTTTGTAGCTATATTTGCCACTTCTTTACAAATATAGCTACAAAAATGATTGTAAATTTTGCTGTTCAAAATTTTGGAACCATAAAAGACAAAGTAACCTTATCTTTTGAGGCGACAAACTCAAAAGAGTTAGAAGGTTATTATGTGATAGAGCCAATAAAGGGCTTACGATTGTTAAAATTTGCACTTATTTATGGTCCGAATGCTTCTGGAAAATCTACTTTGTTAAAAGCATTAGATTTCTTGAGAAATTTAGTAAACCCTTTGAGTCAAAAAAACCAAACCTTTGCTTTTAGCCCCTTTTTGTTTGATGAAAAAACGATTAAAGAAAACACTTTTTTTTCTATAGAATTTATACAATATCAAGTAAAATATCTATATGAGGTAGAACTCAATGAAAAAGCCATTGTTGCAGAAAAATTATCCTTTTTTCAGCCCAATAAAGCCCTTGTATATGAGCGAAAAACGGATTTAGACAAGCAATTGAGTATTATACAATTTGGCAGCAAGTTGAAGGTAAATAAGGAACATAAAGATGTGTTAGAAGCAAATACTATTTGGAATAATACCGTATTAGGGGCTTATGCTAAGACTAACTTTGAATCTAAGGAGTTGCAGGCAGTAATTGATTGGTTTAATTATACGTTACAAGGGGTAATTATCCCAAAAACGGATTTGTTGCCCTATATTTCAGAGAAATTAGAAAATGAAGAGATAAATAAAATAAATCTATTAAAAGTATTACAAAAGGCAGATTTTAATATATCGGATATTTCTATCAAAAAAACAGAAATACAAATAGATGACAATTTATTCGACTTTTTGACAAAATCTTCTGACAAAGAAGTAAATCGGAAGTATGAATCTAAAGAAGTAATATTTCGGCAAGATTTCGGGAATGATAGCCAAAAGCAAAGCTTTCAATTGTCTTACAATCATCAATCTGATGGCACAAAACGCTATTATCAGTTAAGCGGTTTATTGTTATTAATGATACAAAAAGGGACTATTTTTCCCATAGATGAAATAGAATCTTCGCTTCATGCCGATTTACTAAAACATTTTTTATTGACTTTTTTGGTCAATTCAAAAGACTCTCAACTGATTGCTACCACGCATCATCGGGAATTATTGATGGAAAAAGATATTTTTCGCCATGATGTTATTTGGTTTACGGAGAAAAAAACAGATGGCGGTACAGAGTTATATTCGTTATCTGATTTTAATACTTCTGTTATTCGAGATACAAGTTCGATTTACAACGCCTACAAAATCGGAAAATTAGGAGCTGTACCAAATGTAGGAGATTACTATTTAGATTTAGCAGAAAATGGCAAGAAATAACCAAGTGAAAAAAGGAGCAGGTAAGGAAAAATTTTCCCTTATCGTAGATGGCGAAACCGAAATCTGGTATTTTCAATTGATGAAGCAACACGAGTCGCTTTCAATTGATATAAAGCCCGAAATCCCTAAAAGAAAGAGTTTGCAAGCCCAATTTGAGATGGTCGCAGAAAATGCCAAGCATTATGATAAAGTATTTTGGTTGGTGGATTATGATGCCATTTTGAAAGAAAATAAGGAGACAAAAAAAGGGCAAAAGTCTATTATACAAGTATTTATAGAATATAAAGAAAAATTAAGCAAGGTAGCAAATACAGTAGTTTTGGTCATTAACCCTTGTTGGGAATTTTGGCTCTTAGCGCATTTTGAAGAAACAAGCAAGTTTTATTCGACTTGTGAAGAAGCTGAAAAAGCGTTAAAAAAGCACTTACCCGCCTACCAAAAAACGGAGGAATATTACAAAAAAGCAAATCATGATTTGTATCAACAACTCAAAACAGCCCAAGCTTACGCGCTAAAAAATGCGAAAAAGCAAGGGAATTTTGATATAGAGAAACCATATTCGGCAATATCAGAAGTATTTATCTTGTTTGAAATGCTTAAAATAGGAAGTTGAAGGAAAGACTTTTACATTTTTCTCTTTTTTCCCAAAAATATCGTATATTTGCCCCGCTAATTGACAGATTTGTACCTGAAATACAAAGACATAGCTTTAATTTTTACATTTGTGGACGCAGACCCTCTGAGTATTTTGTTGCTTCAAGCTAACATAGAATGGATACCATTATTGGTAAATGCCATGTTATTTGTATTGTTATTAGGCGGCGCATTTTTCGCTTCCTCCTCCGAAGTAGCCTTTTTTTCGCTCTCAAAAGCCGAAAGCGATACCTTCAAAGAAGATGATTCGCCCGCAGGAAAAAAAGTATGGTGGATGCTACACAATCATAAACAGCTCATTGCTACGGTGTTAATCACCAATAATTTCGTCAATATTTTTGCTATTTTGATAGCAACTTATATGTTGCACAATGTTGTCGAGCATTTTGGCTTGAGCGAATGGCAGGAAACGGTGATAGATTTGGCGGTTATATCCACTTTTTTATTGCTTTTTGCAGAAATAGTCCCAAAAGTGTATGCCTCGCGGCACAAACTCAAAATAATTGCCTTGTTTCATGCCCCGATGTATGCTTTGATGAAGTTTTATAGCCCTTTGACAAAGCTATTGATTACGACTACCAAGTTTATTGATAGGCGTTTTCAGCCCAAACAAGAAAATGCCTCCCTCGAAGATTTGATAGATGCCATAGATTTGATGCCCGACCCTATCAAAAACAAGGAAGATGGGCGGGAGATTTTGCGCGGCGTTTTGAACTTTCGAAATACGGCAGTAAACAATGTGATGATAACCCGTACAAAGATTGTGGGATTAGCATACAACGCTGATTTTCAAGAAATTGTAACGTTTATAAATGAGCATGAATTTTCGAGAATCCCCATTTATGAAGATAGTTTGGACAACATAAAAGGTGTGTTATATATAAAAGATTTGTTGCCGTTGTTGCCTTTGCAAGAAAAAAAACCTCAATGGCAGAGCCTCATTCGGGCTGCATATTTTGTGCCTGAAGGCAAAAAAATAGACAAATTATTGGAGGAGTTCAAGCAAAAACGCTATCATCTTGCCATTGTGGTAGATGAGTATGGCGGGACTTCGGGCATGGTAACTTTGGAGGATATTACAGATGAGATTTTTGGGGAAATCAGAGATGAGTTTGATACGGAAGATGCGACTTTTGAGCGAATAGATGCCACGCATGTCCGTTTTGAGGCGAGTACCTTGCTCAATGATGTGGGCAGAGTCTTGGATTTGGACGAAGATGTGTTTGAAAAAGTACGGGAAGACGAGAACATAAACAGCCTCGGCGGGCTTATTTTGCTCCTAAATGAAAAACTGCCTTCTGTGGGGGAGGTCGTCATCTGCGAATTGACGCAGCCTGCTTTTGAGTTTATGATAGAAAAAGTGAGCCATAGTAGGATAGAATCGGTGTTGGTAACGGTCAAAAGTTGAACTTTGATAACGACATATTGTATTGATAGGCTTGTGGCGTGGCGTACTTTTGGAAAGTGCGCCACGCCACAAGTCGAAATGCACGCCCCTTAAAACCCTGCTGTAAATAAATACTTTGCCAATTTAAATTTGCCTTTTGCTGCCGCTTTTATATGCTCTACAAAGTTGTGAAAAGCCACCGTTTCTTGGGCTACAAGATTCATTTTTTCGTAGGAATGTAGCAAACAAACGGCTTTTATTTCGGAATGATAATGCAAAGGCAAAGGGTAGCCTTCATAGACTAAGCCCGGATGCAGGGTTTCAAAATGGAGAAAATAATTGGTAGGAATCCGCTCGATTGCGTCTAAACAACGGGTTTCAAAGCCATTGCAGTTGAGGTCTTCCATGCTGCGCAAGAAATCGGAAAGGACATCTGTTTCAAATACATGCGAATATAATTTGGGGTTTTCGGTGTTGTAATGCTTTGTAAATTCGTTGAGAAAAAAGCGATAAAAAGCCAAAAATTCCTCTCGCAAAACGGTTTTGGAAAGTAAATACTGTTTTTCGCGATAATGAAATGCCATTTGCGGCACCCCTACGGGCATCGCCAATACTTTTTGGTATTCGTTTACCCGTTCAAATGCAAAATCGTTTTTGTATAGCTCTTCGTAAAGCGACTCCATTTCGGGCTTGTCTTCTACGATAAGCTCATAAGGTAACATTATGTGCCAATGTGCTGCCATGTTTGTGTGTGAAAAGTAGATGAGTGATAAATATTTGCACAAATATACGACTTTTTTGAATATAATTGCAAATATTTTTATTATTTATACGAAAAATAATAGAAAAAGGTTTGATTTTTTGCTTAAAAATAAAAAAAGTTGGTATTGATGAAAAGATTTGTATCTTTGTGGTATGGATTTACATTTCGAAGAAGACTATAGGAGTATAAATCATTATGGAACAAGTAAATTCTATTCAAATTAAGCAGATAGGACTTAATTTAGCAAAAATAGGCGATTTTTTATACCATGAATGTCCCCTTTTATCCCTTTATATTGATAAAAGAAATGAAAATGATTTTTATTTTTATAAGTGGACAGATTGCGACGAGGTATGCAATCGATGGCTCATTTTTTGTGTTACAATCAAAAATTTAAAGGGGTTTTTATGGGAAGATATTTCGCTAAAACAACTTATTTATAAAAATGAATTTATGTTTTTGATAGATTTAGATGATAATTTAGCCCAAAAACAATGTAGTATTATTGCCTCAAAGGATTTGCCAAGTTCATACTTACCTGCGGACAATTCTTTCTATAAAGCAGAAAAATATACGGAATTGGCAGAAGAATACAAGCAGAAACTGATTCATGCGGAGGAAACTGAGGCAAATGTTTTGAGTTTTTTGCTCAATGAAATCACTCAAATTAAGCAAGAACAAAAGCGTGAAAATGAATTAATTTCCCAAATTTTGAAGGTAATTTCGCATTAATTGGGAAGCAATGAGAAATGGGCAAAGGCGGATAATATGCTATCTGCCTTTGCCCATTGTATATATTTTATGTCTGAAAACCCTATTTCGTTACAGCAAGTACCATTTTAATATTCAATTTGAGGGAAATCGTCCAAACATCTACTAAATCTTGAATGGAGAGACTTTGGTCAGGGCGTAGGATAATGGTAGGTGATTCTATGCCTGTTACGGTTTTTTGCAATTCTGTTTCAAGTGCAGCAAAAGGAACTTCCGTTTTGTTTATATAGTATTTTTTATCCGCATCAACCGAAAGGGTAATCTGCTGTTTATTAATGGATTGGGCAGCACTCGCCTTAGGCAACATCAATTTGATGACGTTGGGATTGGCAATTGTGGACACAATGAGAAAGAACAGGAACAAGAAGAACATGATGTCATTCATGGAGCCTGTGCTTACTTCGGGCGCGAATTTAGACTTACTGCGTATCTTCATATTTTTGGACAGGTTATTTTTTTAGACAAGATTTACAAGATAAACAAGATAAGAAAATAAATAGAAATTACTATTTTTCATTTCTTATTTTTTAACTTTCAACTTTTAACTTTCAACTTTCAACTTTCAACTTTTCACTTTCAACTTTTCTTCTGTGGTTGTTTCAAGAAAGTCATAAATTCAAAAATCTCTGTTTCTACATTGAGGGCAAAACGCTCTACCAAAAATTGCAGAAAGTGATAGGAAATATAAGCTATCATTCCCACAAAAAGCCCTGCAAAAGAGGTTACCATTTTGACATACAGACCTCCTGCAATGTCGCCAATGATTATATTATCTTGGGCTGCAATTCGGGTAAAAATGGTGATAATCCCCAAAATCGTTCCCAAAAAGCCCAACATAGGCGCAATTCCTGCAATAATTCCCAAAATCGTCAAAGGACTCGAAATGCGGCTAAATAAGATATTTGCCACCGATTCCATCGAAGATTCCACCTCTTTGAGGGCTTCGCCGCCGCTCATGCTTTTGAGTCCTGTATGCACAATTATCGGAAAAGCTCCGTCTTGCGTATCGCAATGCTGAATCGCCGCATTTAAGTCGCCTTTGATAAGTTCTTCCTTGATATGCGGCATCATATGCCGATTGATGCGCGACATTTTGAAATAATAGAGGAGCCTTTCCACCAATAAAAAGAGGGTGATAATAAACAATACAACAATCGGAATCATAACATAACCCCCTTTAATGGCTATATCAATAAATGACTCCGTTTTAGGAGCTGTTGTTTGCAAAAAGAAAATGTGCATACGATATTTAATGTTAAAATAGAAACGGGGGCAAATTTAGACAAAATTTTGTTTACTTTACAAATATTTTCGGGTTTCACGCAGATTTTCGGGTTTCACGCAGATTTTCGCAGATGAAAGCAGATTTTCGCAGATGAAAGCAGATTTCGCAGATGAAAACAGTTAGCAGTGAACAGTCATTTTTCATTTCTCATTTTTCATTTCCAAAAATCTATTTCCCCTTTTACTTCGTATATTTCCCCAAACACACACTAATCCATACGATGATGAACGCAAACACACGTATTCTCACATGTTTATTGGCTACCCTTTTTCTGGGTACATTTGTTGCCTGCAAGACCGATAAGGCGGGCAGTTCTATGGCGGGCTTCCCTGAATTGCTGCCGCGCAAAGACACAACAGGGGCTACAAGGGAATGGAAAGACATTCAGGCACGTTACCAAAAATACACAGAAGCCCTCCTCAAAGACTCGAATGACAATGGCGCACGCCTGAAATTGGTAGAGGTTTTTGTAAATGAGGCGCGGGTTACAGGCAATCAAGCACATTATAATGATGCGGCTTTGCAAATGGTAAACGCTGTAATTGAGCGAAAAAGCTCGAAAAAAGACGATTTTTACAAGGCAAATACCTACAAGGCTTCGTTGCTACTTTCCTTGCATCAATTTGCGGCAGCGAAAGACATTGCCATGCAAAATCAACTGGTAGATGCCTATGATGCCAGCAATTATGGCGCATTAGTAGATGCAAATGTGGAGTTGGGCAACTATGCGGAGGCGGTGAAAATGTCGGACAAAATGCAAGGCATTCGCCCAGATTTGCGCTCCTATTCGCGGGTTTCCTACATTCGCCAGATTTATGGCGACAATTTAGGAGCAATTGCAGCAATGAAATTGGCGGTTTTGGCGAGTCCGACAGGTATGGAGGCGACCGAATGGGCAAATGTAACCTTGGGGGATTTGTATTTAAACATAGGAAAAGCCGATACTGCCAAATTGTTATATGAAACTTCTTTAAAATATCGCCCTAAATATGCCTTTGCAGAAATGGGGTTGGCAAAGGTATTTCGGGCAGAAAAAAAATATGATTTAGCCATTGAACATTGCAAAAATGCGATTCGTTCTTTGAGTGAGTCCTCTTTTGTGTCTTTTCTTGCGGATTTGTACGAACTTAAAGGCGACAAAGCAAAGGCAAAAGAAGTGCGGGAAGATGTCTTAGCTCTTGTGTTAGAAGGGGAAAAAGACAATGAAAAGGCAACTTATGCCAAACACAATGGCAATCGGGAAGTGGCTTCTGCCTATATGAACGTAGGAAATTTGGACAAAGCCCTCGAATATGCGCAAAAAGATTTAGCTATTCGCCCCAAAAATATAGATGCAAATGAATTGGTGGCGTGGCTTCTTTACTTGAAAAAAGACTATGCTGGCGCAAAAACGCATGTAGATGCCATGTTAAGTACGAATGGAAAAAACGCTAATTCGCTTTACAAAGCGGCGTTAATCTACGCAGCTGCTGGAGATGCCGCAAAAGGAAATGAGCTGAAAACCAATGCCTTGGCTATCAATCCGAATATTGACCCGCTTATTATGAGAAATTAGTCGTAGATTTCACGCAGATTTTCGGTTCACGCAGATTTGCGCAGATTAAAGCAGATTTCGCAGATAAAAATAAAATATACATCTGCGTTATCTGCTATCATCTGCGAAAATCTGCGTGAAATAACAAAATACACCATGAAAAAAATATTTCCAATGCTCATGCTTCTCTTCATATTTGCAGCATCAGCTTATGCACATACCATTGATTACGAATTAGATAGAATGGAAGATGGCGAAGTATTTGGCAAATATCTTCAATTAGGATATACCCATATTTTGCCACTTGGTTTCGACCATGTACTCTTTATTCTTTGCGTATTTTTTTTGAATACCAACATTAAAGAGATTATCAAACAGGCTACCATGTTTACTTTGGCACATTCTATAACACTGGGATTGGCGGTTTATGGCTATATTCAAGCCCCACCGAGCATCATAGAGCCGATAATTGCGCTTTCGATTGTCTTTCTTGCCTTAGAAAATATCTTCTTTGAACAAGTGAAACCTTGGCGCATGATAATGGTCTTTCTCTTTGGCTTGGTACATGGAATGGGCTTTGCAGGGGCATTAGACGACTTAGGAATGCCTCGCTACTCCTTCGCAACGGCATTGGTGAGCTTCAATCTTGGCGTAGAATTGGGGCAGCTCACCGTTATTGCTGTTATGTTCTTTTTTGTAGCCAAAATATTTTCAAAAGAAGTCTGGTATAGAAGTAGAATTGTGATTCCTGCAAGCATAGCTATCGCACTTGTAGCGGCATATTGGACGGTAGAAAGGATTTTCTTTGTATGATTTTGCAAGGCTTACGAAACTTTCGTGGTTTTGTAAGCCTTTATTTATCAAGTATTTATCTTTTTTTTCTAAAAAAAGTGAAAATAAATTTGGCGGTTCTAAATAAAGCCATTACCTTTGCAGCATCAAATCGAATTGGGAGTTTAGCTCAGCTGGTTCAGAGCATCTGCCTTACAAGCAGAGGGTCGGGGGTTCGAACCCCTCAACTCCCACTTAAAAAAAGCACTTACGAGAATTTCGTAAGTGCTTTTTTATTTTACGGAAACATGTTAGGAACACGAAAAGAATAAAATTCTAATTTACCCCTACTTGTAGTGAGCCTGCCGAACTAAGGCACAAAGGAAACTAAGAAAGAAAAAGTGTGGCTTAGATGTCTTCTTTTACTATATAGCTTCGTGTTTCTTCGTGCCTTAGTGGTGAGAAAATCCTAAGTTATTTAATTTTTGTTCCTTATAGTTTTGATAAAGAAAGAAACTTAAATAAAATAATAATTTAATAGTCCCGTAGGGACGGCGATATTTATAGAAAAAAACATGCCCCCGCCTCCCTTTGTTTTTCGTGCAAGCACGAACAACAGGATATATGGGGAATGGATTCTATTTTCTATAAATATTACGTGCCTAACGGCACTACGAAACGCTCAAGATTGGCTACTATAACTAAATCGCCAAGTTATTTATTTTGCAATCCTAACTAAAACAAATTAATTTTCTCGCGTCTCTAACAGAAACAAATAAGTCTTACTTTTTCGGCTTATGTTTTATCTGAAAAATAATGTCATAAAGAATAGAGTGAAACACGTCTGCCGTATCATTTAGGCGCACATAACGGGGATATACTAACACAAAATCCTCTTTGACGACATCATAAATGACCGTATAAAAAATGGTTTCATAAGAAGGCGAAAGATAGGAAAAAGGGAAGGAAATAAATTGCGGGAACTTCTTGCTTTTTTTCTTTTGGATAAAATGAACGCCACCAATCCACGCAAAATAAGGCGTTTCATAGATTTGGGCTAAATTGGCGACCTGATGATGTCTAAAACATTGCATATCAAGTTCTTGCATGCTATTTTTCTCTCTATACCAATCTTGCAAAACCGCCAATCTGTTAAATATATCCGTTTGCGAAGCCTTCAAAGCCATAGGATAGAGAACTCTTGCATCTAAGTTTTGGGCAGCCGAATATTCCCGCAATTTGCTTATCATGCCCGCTTCCATCGCTGTGGAAACCTGAAACTCTTCCGAATTTTGGCGGCGATAATCAATTCTTTGATACGAAGGTGAAACAAATACAATCGTATCAATGCCCAAGGAAAAGCCCTTGTAAGAAAGCCTTTGCTGCTCGCGCATTTGTTCTTTTGGGCTAAGATAAGGTAGTGCGTTGAGCTGAATGGCATAGCCTTCTGCCACATTTTTTTCCCATTCCTGCCAAAAAGTCGCCGTTTCTGCCCCCAAAATACGATAATACATATCCGTTGTATCTGCAAAAGGGTGATTTTCAGGCTTCAAATACAATTTGCCCATCTCTTTTTCTAATCCTGCCTGCAAAGCCCTAAGCCCAAGATGTGGATATTTTTGGTTATTTTGTTCCAAAAAATGAATCGTAAGCAAAGTAAGCGGAATCCCCTCATATTGTTCCGTAAAATAACACAGCTTACTCATTTCCTTGCCTACCACGCTATAATCCTGATGCACCTCCCAAAATTTGCCCGCATTGCCATATTTGCACAAAGCATACAAGCTATATGCCATGATATACGCAAAAAAATCGCTGTCATCTGCATAAATTTGCGCCAACATATCAGCATTATACAAGGCTTTTTCGTAGTTGCGGTCGTCAAGCCAATATATACAAGTTTCGTAGCGGGCGATTTTTTGAATATAGCCAAACTGCGCAAGGGGCAATTTAAACAAGACATTTTTCGCAGAATAAACAGGAATTTCTTTTTGCAAATGCTCACAACGCGTTTCGGGGGCGGGGTGAGTCGCAGTTTTTTGCCAAAAAAGCGTATCTTGAAAAAGGGTTTTTACCCAAAAAGAATCCGCTATAGGAAATTTCGGAGCTTCTAAACGGCGAAAATCCCAAGGCAATTCTGCGATATTTTGGGCAGCATATTTGAGCAAATCAAAGGCAGAAGTAGCGATTTCGGGCTTGTAAGGCGTAGTCAAAAAAAGCTGCAAACCAATCGAATCAGCCTCTGTTTCAAGCTGATAAGAATACGGATTTTTTGCCAACAACTCAAAAGTCGCCTGCTGCATATCTTCGGCTTTGAGAAACAACTTCAAAGGGTGTTGCGCAATATAATGTCCGATTTCGTGGCTCAAAATAAAGGCTAACTGTGCCTCATTTTCGACCTTTGCCATCAAGCCCATATTCACCAAAATAATGCCATTATTGGCACAAAAGGCATTGACAACGGGCGATTTTGCGGCATAAAAGCGCAGTTTTGCCCGCAAATCGGGATATTGCGCCAGCAAAATATCGGCAACTTGATTGATATATTGCGTAACCGTATCTCCATACAAAATACGCCCCCCCGTCAAAGTTCTTTGCAAATAAAAGGCATTTTCCTGCAAAAAACGGACTTCTTGCTTGCGCGAATGTCTCAAGGTTGGGGCATTTTCTGTGCTATCTTTTCTGCCAAAATAGCGGAAATCATCAGGAATCAAGCCCTTCGCTACAAGGGGGGAATAGCTGCGAAAGGGCTGTGCTACAAGACTTTGCAGGAGGAGGCACAGAAAAAATGTGAGATAAATATGGGGCTGCATGAGGTTATTTTTTTATTCCGAAGTTTTCGCAAATATGGGAGGTAATTCTATTTA
>JAYUZN010000776.1:0-5165 GCA_043751755.1 Bacteroidota bacterium
TGATGCCGAGTTACAAGCGCATGGAATTACGGATATTTTTCGGCTATGTTTGGCAGTCAAAGGCAAAAAATATGAGTTGCGGGAGGTGAAGGCTTAGACATTAAGGTTGCGGATAAATTACCTCCTTGCAGCAGTGTAGTAGAGAAAGCCGTCTGCCTTTGTGGTAATTACCCTTCTTTTTTCATTATGGGCTTCATTTTCGGCGGCACTTTTTTTACAGGTTCGCTTTCATTTTCGGGAGAAATAACAGGTTTCTCATTTTCCGCCAAAACAGGCTCTTTTTTCATCACAGGTTTCATCATTTTGGGCGGCACTTTTTTCACAGATTCGCCTTCTTTTTCGGGAGAAATGACGGGATTTGACAAGGCTTTTTTCGCCATTGCTGCTGCCTTTTTTTCTGCTTCTATTTTTTCGATTTCTGCTGCCGAAAAAGGGAAATCGGCTCGTAAAGGATTGAAATAAAATTTTTTTTGGGCATCAAAAGATTTTTCCCCCATTTGGGCAAACAACTCGGCAAAATGCGCCCACATCGCAGGTTTTGCTGCCTGAAATGCGGGGCTGTTGATGCGTTTTTGCGTAAGAAATTCGGTAAATGTCATGGTTGTCTCGCAGATTTTCGCAGATTTAACCGCAGATTTTCGCAAATTACCGTTAAATCCGTGTAAATCTGCGTCTTTTATCTGCGTTCATCTGCGTGAAATTCCCTTATTTTATCCTGCTCACCTTTATCATATTCGTAGTTCCCTTGTCCTCCACAGGCATACTTGCCGTATTTATAACGATGTCACCTTTTTCTACCAAACCCTTAGACTTCAAAAACTCGTGAATTTCCTTAATTGTGTTATCTGTACTCGTGTCGTGGTCGTACCAAAAAGCCCGCACCCCCCAAACTAAGCCCAAAGTGGTGAGCATTTCTTTGTTGTTGGTAAAAATAAAAATATGCGCATGTGGGCGGCACCTCGCCAACTGAAAACCCGTATAGCCCGAATAGGTCATGCCTACAATGGCTTTTGCCTCCACTTCTTTTGCCAAATTGCAGGCAGAAACAATGGTCGCAGCCCCCAAACGGTTCTTGTCATACGGATTGATGTGCATGTTTTTGTAATAAATATGCCCCATTTCCAACTCCGTTTTGCGAATAATATTGCTCATCGTTTGAATGACATCAACAGGATATTTTCCCACAGAGGTTTCGGCACTTAACATAACCGCATCTGCGCCATCAAGCACTGCATTCGCCACGTCATTGACCTCTGCACGCGTAGGACGGCGATTTTCTATCATAGACTCCATCACTTGCGTAGCCACAATCACAGGTTTTGCTGCTTCATTGCACTTTTGAACGATTCTTTTTTGCCAAATAGGAACCTCTTCCATCGGGATTTCTACGCCCATATCGCCGCGCGCCACCATGATTCCGTCAGAAGCCTCAATGATAGAATCAATATTTTTCAAGGCTTCGGGCTTTTCGATTTTGGCAATGACGCGCTGATGCCCATTTTTGAGGCGAATCAGCTCTTTCAACACTTGAATATCCGTAGCAGAGCGCACAAAAGACAAGGCAATCCACTCCAAATTGTGTTTTATCGCAAAATCTATGTCTCGATAATCTTGCTCAGTTATGGTAGGCTCCGAAATATCCGTATTTGGCAAATTTACGCCTTTACGACTTTTGATAACATCGCCCGAATCCACTCGCAACTCCACTGTATATAATTTGTCGGTAGAAACCACCGTCAATTCCACCTTTCCATCATCTATCAGCACAATATCCCCTTCGCTCACATCTTTGGCAAAAGTATCATACACAATCGGAATATAATCTTCGGTTTGCTCCTCTATATCAGAGCGAATCGTGATAATGTCGCCCGTCTGTATATGTACAGGGTTTTTGAGGTTGGCAATGCGCATTTTGGGACCTTGCAGGTCTTGCAAAATGGTGATTTTCGTTTTAAATTCCTCATTGATTTCCCGAATGAGCTGCACATATTTTTCGTGTGTCTCATGCGTAGAATGGGAGAAATTGAGGCGCGCCACGTCCAAGCCTTGACGCACCATTTCCAACAAAACTTGTTTATCTTCGCAAGCAGGCCCAATTGTCGCTACGATTTTTGTACGATTGAATTTAAAATAGTTCATAAGAAATTGATAGCTGAAAATTGATGGTTGAAAATTAGGCTAAAATCATAATAATCAATCATTTATTTTCAATCTGTAATTAATATATGCTTATTCTTCACATATTTGCGCAAATATAAGGAGTTTTTTGAGATAATCGTTAGCAAAATACTTTTTATTTTCCAGCAATTCCTACAATCCGAAAAGTTGCACTATGGGAGATATTTTCGCCTTTATCATTTACTTTTGTATTTCCATTGCTTGTCCAATTCAATTTTTCGGGGCTTATTCCCATGTCATAGAGGTATTTTATCGCTCCTTTTGCGCGGCTATCTGCCAATGAAAAAGAATCTTCTGTTTCCGCTAAATCGCTATGCCCTTCTATTTCCAATTCGACATTAGGATGTCGCAGCAAAAGGTGAACTACCTTATCCAAAATATATTTGCTTTCTTTGCCCAGAAAATAGGATTGCGGCGCAAAATAAATGTTTTCAAAAGTGATAGGATCATAATAATTACACCCCATTACAAGTCCGATATTTCGCTCAAAGATGAAGCTAACCATTTCATTTTTAGGGTATTCTAACCCTTTGGTAGAAAATTTAGACTCATTGGCGAGATAGACACCATTTCCTGCCACCACTTTATAGTCTTTATTTATTTTTATTTTAAAATAATAACTTGCGGTTGAATCTAAGGCTTGACTGCAAATTTCGGTCAAAATGCCTTCTTCGTCTAATTCAAATAAAACGGCTGTAGCCTTTGCTATCGGCTTTTTGCTGTTCTTATCCCATACATGCCCTTGTACAGAGATTTCAACGCTGTCATTTTGCGCAAAAAGTGTAGAGAAAACGCAAAAAAAGAAGGCTAACATGAGAAATATCGTTTTCATATGATTGTTTTTAGTTACAACAATTTCATGCAAATATACATTTTTTTTCGTACATTTGTGTTTTGAAAATACGAAAGATAGCGGTTTGCGTTCATCAGCGAGCAATACAATATATGAAAAATATACAATTTCTCTTTTTAATATTACTATTCTCCGCCTGTGAGTCCGAAAAACTGCCTACCTTGCCTACGGCTTTGAGTAGCGATATTGTTTCGGAGTCGTTTCAGGTGAGGTTTATGTTTTCGGAAAATGCGCGTCTCAAGGCAAAAATGTCTGTGGGGCATGTACAGGAAAAAATAGAAGGGACAAAGGAGCAGCCCCTTCATAAGCACTATTTTTACAAAGGCGTAAAAGTGGAGTTTTTCAATGAAATGGGCGAATTACAAACGACTTTGACCTCGAATGAAGGCACTTTGAACAAGGAATCGGGCTTGGCAGATTTGCAGGGAAATGTGGTGGCAAGTGGCAAAGATGGCGCAACTTTGACTACAGAGCAGCTTTTTTGGGACGAAAAAAAGGATAAGTTCTATACAGAAGGCTACGTCAAATTGCAAACCGCAAATAGAACTTTGGAAGGTGATGGTTTTGAATCAAATACGGCACGCACGCGCTATCGTGTGTTAAAAGCAAGAGGACAAGTTACTGTAGATAATTTAGAATAAAGATTTCATGAAGATTTCACTCAGAGTTGAGCAGATGATAGCAGATTTCGCAGATAAACAATACATCTGCGAAATCTTGCGTTCTATCTGCGTTCATCTGCGTGAAATGTGTTTGCTTTTCGGATTATTTTTTTTCTCAAATCTGCTTTTTGCCTCAAATTGGCAGGTTTCCCTCAAAAATCGCCAATATTTGTTCCATAATACCAGCCTTTATTTGACAGAAACCACAGGCGCATTGCAGGGAAAAACTGTGTCCATCAATATTCGTATGCACGAACAGGGGCAGCCCTTTTTTCCCTTCCAAAAAAACATGAATTGGCTCATCTCTTTTCAGCCCGTTTCGCTGTCCTATTTCCGTTTTTCTAAAGGAAATTATGAGGTGTTGATAGACATTTATTGCCCCGAAACGGGCGAAACGACCTCCCTCAAATACGACTACGAGTGTGTGCCTATCGAAAATGGCGTTTATGCTTCGGATATTTTTTTGGACTATAATCCTATTCGTTTTTTGGGAGAAAAAGCCCCTATTTTGACCGAAATCTTGGCAGATAAAAAGCAAAACCTCTATTTTTATCAAGAAGTTACGGCGCAGAAAAGTATTTTGACGGCAAGGGCTATTTTATATAAAGAAAAAAAAACGCAAAGTAACGCAAAAGCGACTACGTATAGTTCTCTTTCTCAAGTAAATCAGATTCTTTCTATGCAAAATGGAACGGGCTATTTTACGGGAAATTTTGACTTGTCGCAGCTTCCTGCCAACAAATATTTGATAGAAATCCTTATTTATGCAGATGCACAGCTGCTTTCCGAAAAAAGTACGCGTTTTGAAATCAGTCAAGAGGAGGCGTTTTTGCGCCCCGAAAACATCGACAAAAGCATTGAAGACCTTGCGTTGCTGTGTACTAAACAGGAAATTGACAAAGTAAAGGCTTTGCCGAACAAGGGAGAAAAAAAACGGGCTTTGCTGCGTGTCTTTGAGCAACGCTACCCGAATGAGGGCTTGCTACAAGCTCAAGCTTATTTTGCCAAGATACAAGGGGCGCATCAGCGTTTTGCGACAGAAAATAACTTTTGGCAAAGCCCGCGTGTACAGACTTTTTTGCGCTATGGCGAACCGAATCAGATGGAAATGATGGTTTTGCAAGGAAAAGAATTTCAAAAATGGCAGTATGAGAAGTGGAATTTGCTGGTTATTTTTGAGAAAAAAGGGGGAATTTGGGTGAAAATGTGAGAAAAAGGGTAACTTTGTGTTATCGGTTCACGCAGATTTTCGCAGATGAAAGCAGATGCCGCAGATAGAATTTAATATATATCTAAACACAATCTAAACATACATTTTCGATACATATTATTGATTATGGTAAACTTATATTAACTTTCAACTCTCAACTTATAACTTTCAACTACTTATTATGAAACAACTCATTCGTATTGTACTGCTGCTATTTGTTACTACAACTTCGGTTCAATTTTCTTTTGCAGGAAGCCCTTCT
>JAYUZN010000777.1:0-1982 GCA_043751755.1 Bacteroidota bacterium
ATGCAAAAGGCAAAGATTACCTATTTCAAAGACAGGGCATTGTTTTATCTTACCTTCCCCATTCAAAGTCAAGCGAAAAAAGGGACTTGGAACTTCAAACTCAATCCTGTTTACTATCTCACGTTATTGGATTTTCATTATGAGCCTGTCAAAAAAGCCTTGCTTTCTCGGGAAGTTCAGCTAAAAGACCAAAAAAATAAGGTGTTTTACGATAAATTGTACCTCAAATTCGTGCAACTTCCTGCTTTTACCAAAAAAGCAAACAATCTGAAAACAAGGAAAGACAAATGGTTGTATTTCCTCAAAAATTTAGAAAATATGCAAGACATGCCCAGCATTTTTACCGCAGATACGGTTTTTAAGAAAGCCTTAACGGTAGCCGAAATCGCAGCTTTGGGTCCAGACGAGTATCAGAGCTATAATGTTAGCCGAATGCAATATTTGGAGATTCGGGCAGCTTTGGAAACCGCCTTTGAGGACGGACTTGAAGAAGCAGAGAAAAAATTTTCTACCAAAATAGAACAGGCAAAGCAGGAAGCAGAAGAAGCAAAGCAGGAAGCAGAAGAAGCAAAGCAAGAAGCAGAAGCGGCAAAGCAAGAAGCAGAAGCGGCGCGCAGACAACAGGAAAACGAGCGTAAACAAAAAGAAGACGCTGAACTTAAATTGCTGAATGTGCAAAAATCTTTTGCAAAAAAGCAAATTGCCAAAGGCTTAAGCTTGGCTGAAGTTGCCGAAATATTGGAAATAGCGGAAGTACAAATCGAAAAATGGTTGAAAGATTGATATTCGTTTCGCGCTATTTTTTTGCGGTTAAATGACATAAATTCGTATTTTTCTGGATACGATTCCTTTACAGCAAAAAATTTGCATCTGTAAAAAAGTAGCTTAAGTTGGGCGGCTAAAAAAACCGCCCAACTTAAGCAATTAGCTATTTTGTATATTTGAATGTTTTTGGAGCTTACAAAGATAAGGAATTGGTCAAATCATTTTTTGTAGCCCTTTGCATCTTTGTAGCCCTTTGCCACGGCAAAGGGCTACAAAAAGCAACCAAAATCTGCGTTTATCTGCGGGAACAAAGCTTACACAGCCCCAACCCTACTCAATTCCTTCCCCACATTTATAATATTTTTATGCTGCATAAACGTAACAATTCCCTTCACAATTTCCTTCAAACTTGGGTCAGGCTTGCCCCAAGGAGACGCATCTCTTGCCGTTTTGTAGTTGTCGCTGCTATACAATTTGAACTCCATTGCCGTAATGTTATCAACAGAACCTACCAAGAAATCTAACAATGGAAACAGCAAATCTTCTTTTGTACATTTGTTAATAATCTCAGGAACGAAGTCTTTGACAGGGAATTGTATGAATTTCTGCCCCGTCAATGCCGTAACATGCTGCGTTATATGCACCATATTGGCATATCTATCATTGGTAACATGGAAAGTTTTGTTGAGGGTATTGGGCATATTGGAAATTGCCACAATGTTATTTGCGCCAATGTCTGCAGGCGTGAAGCTAACTTGATTCTGCGCATCTACCCCAATTCCATGGTTTATCATAAAGGCAACCAAACGAATCGCAATGTCAAAATTGCTGCCGCCACCTTCGACCGAAGGACTGATAAGCGCAGGGCGGAAAATTCTGACATTCAAGCCTTTAGTCATTGCATCTCTGATGATTTGCTCGGAAACCCACTTGGTTTGGCTATAGCCAAAATCCAATTTTTCCATGTTCTCGTTGTTGTCTGTTTCAAACAAAGTATCCTTCGTTGCCCAGCCAAAAATGAAAGTCGTAGAAACATGATTGAAGATTTTGGGCTGCCCTTCAAACGCCAATTTCACGATTTCATTCGTTCCCATAACATTCACTTCTCTCATTTTTTCGTAGCTATACAAATAATTCACAATCGCTCCATTGTTATAAATGGTGTGAATATTATTTGCTAAGAAGTTCCATTTTTCTTTGCTTAAGCCCAAATCTTT
>JAYUZN010000778.1:0-5099 GCA_043751755.1 Bacteroidota bacterium
CGTGGTTAGAAGGGGCGACATTCCAGTTAAAATCATTTTGGTAAAAAATATCATGAATGTCATTGTAAGGCAGAAAGGCTATTTTTTCTCCGTCAAAAGATCCCAAGAAAGAGGGCAGCAGAAATTTGTCAAAGGTGCGTGCCTTTCCTATCGTCAAAATCAACTGAACAATAGACTTGTAAATATCCGAAGAACCTTTTTTTGCCTCCGCCCACAGCAGCGATTCCTGCTCAGATAACTCTTTTTCACTTTGAAACCTGCCCACACAAAAGTCCACATTCCCCCTCATTTTGGTGCAATCATATAGCCAAAAGTAGTCTTGTGCGACCGTATTTTTGAGTTCTTCTTCTCTGATGTTTTGATATTTCATAGATGGCTTTTTTATGCGCCAAAGATAGGTATTTTTAGGATATTTGTAAGAAAAAAAAGAGAAAAAGCCTGTATGATGCACAGAAAGTGCGAATAATCCCTTATCTTTGCTATTTATTTAAGAACGAAAAAAGTATATGCACATACCTAAATCTTATCGTTATTACAAACAAGCGGATTTAGCTGCGATTTGTAATATTTATAGTAAACCTAATAGCAATTTGCTGGGAGAAGTAGCCGATGTTACGCCTTCAGATTTGCTCTTACTCACCTTGGTGCGGCATAGAGATGTGCCAATGTTAAACGAAAAAGCAAAATCAGAACTGCTTGTAACCCCTGTTCTTGTGGAGATGTGTACCCGAAATGGTAATTTTAAGCCCTTGTCAGGCTTGACGTTTAACATTGATAGCTCAAAAGGCTTAAAAGGGGTTTGTGATTTCTTGATTTCGGCTAATCCTGATAGTTTGGGCTTAGATATACCGATTGCCTGTGTTTTTGAAGCAAAAGACGACAAGCTCGAAAGTTGGTACGGGCAGTGTGGGGCAGAAATGTATGCGGCTCGCTTGTTCAATGCGCAAAAAGGCAATGACATTCATACCATTCATGGCGCAATCACAAATGGATTTACTTGGCAGTTTTTGAAGTTGGAAGGGCAGACCTTATTCATTGATTCTCAACGTTATGGCTTGGCAAACCTGCCGCAACTACTGGGGGCGATTCAAAAAGTGTATGATTTTTATAAGTGAAAATTATCCTTGCAATCCTCTCAAAATCAGCACTTTCAATGCTTTCAGCATCCGAAAAATGGCAAATACCTCTTCGCCACTTGCTTTATATTCGTTGCTTATACAATAGTTATTGTCGTTTAAAACGATAAAATTCCAAATTACGCCCACTATGAACATGCCATATATAGGCTTTTTGTTATTATTTTGTTCGCGCGCAACCAACATAGCCGCAAGTACTTGAGCATCAGGAGTACCTTGATTCTCCACACTTCTTTTATACTCGTGCATACAAAAAAACGGCACATCTGGGTCGCGAAATCCCGTAGCAATCACTCCATCTACCATGCCCGAAAGCTCATAATCCCCTATCGTTCCTTTCAGCTGCCTTTCCAAAAAATAACCCACATTATCATCTTCGACTTTGGCAGTCAGAATCAGGGGGCTAATGAACTTGTTTTCAAGTTCTACTTCATTCCATGCCCTGCCGCCCCGTATCAAAGGCTTTTGTAAATGTAAAATCTGTTCTTTTTCGCTCTCAGTTATTTCTGTAGGCATATTTTGCCATTCCAGTAACTCTGAAGAATCCCATACCTGTGTCAAACCGAAGGCTTTGTCAAGGCTTGTCAAGTCCCATTGTTTAAACGTAGCTGTTTTCATATTTTGCAATTATTTATAACACAAAGGTATGATTTTTCTGCGAATATCTCCCTTTTTTCTGCGAAAAATTCCCTACCTTTGTCCTACCAAAAACCGAAACAATTATGTTCAAAGTACTCATTGTAGATGACGAGGAAGACATTTTAGACCTCCTGTCCTATAATTTTGAAAAAGAAGGTTATGAGGTGCATCGTGCAACAAATGGGGTAGATGCGCTTGAAATTGCGACCAAAATCATTCCAGATTTAGTCCTGTTAGACATTATGATGCCCCACAAAGATGGGGTAGAAACCTGTCGGCAACTGCGGGCAATGCCAGCCCTCAAAAGAACTTCTATCGTATTTTTGACGGCACGTACAGAAGAATATTCGGAACTTGCAGGCTTTGAAGTCGGCGCAGATGATTATATAACAAAGCCCATAAAGCCTCGTATTTTGATGAGCCGTATTCGGGCGATAATGCGCAGAAATGTTCCCGAAATAAGCTCAACAGAAAATCCTAATACCTTGTATGTTAGCGATATAGAGATCCGAAAAGATGAATATCTTGTGTCAAGGGCGGGCGAAGAAATGCACTTTCCGCGCAAAGAATTTGAGCTGTTGTATTATCTTGCCTCGAAAGCAGGGAAAATCTGCCGCCGCGAAGATGTGCTTTCACATGTCTGGGGAAGTGATGTGTATGTGGTGGACAGGACGGTAGATGTGCATATCCGCAAAATTCGGGAGAAATTGGGCGATGAGTATATTCAAACCGTCAAAGGGGTGGGATATAAGTTTGTGGGGAAATCTTAATCAAGTCTATTATGAAATTAACAAAAATAGCCTATATTGATACAAATTGGGAATTGTCTAATTTGGCATTGTCAGATATAAATTTGATTGTAGCCAAAAATTCCACAGGGAAGTCAAGGACAGTGATGACGATTGATTTATTGGTCAAGATGCTAACCCAAAAACGGGACTTAAATTGGGGGGGGCGGTGGAATATCGAATTTTTGGCAAATAGTGGCGAAAAAGTGTTGTATGAATTTGGGACGAGTCAAAAAATGGGCGTTACAACCGAAAAAATCAGGTTGGAAGACGAAATCGTAGCAGTTAGGTATCAAAGTGGGCGAGCTATTCTCAAAAATAGGCTTACGGGGAAATCTGATACGGTTTATCCCCCCACCGACAAACTTTTGCTGCATACAAACCGAGATATTCGCAAATACCCTTTTTTAGAAGAAATCATCGAATGGGCTGAGCAATCTTATGGCTTTAAATTTGGGAATATTGCAGCGTCATATAAAATAAATGAACAAGAATATGACTTTTTAACCAGCATTGAGGATATTCCACAGCTTTACAATGCTTTAAACAAGGAAAGTAAGGAGAAAATTATACAGGAATTTAATGGGATAGGGTTTGATATTTCTGAAATAAAAGTAGCAAATAAGGGCGATTTTAGCCTCCTGCTTATTAAAGAGGGAAATGTTGATAAAATACTGCCTCATTACAAACTTTCGCAGGGCATGTTTCGCGCGTTGGCAATGACTATCTTTTTGGAATATCTCATTTGCAGCAAAAATCCTGCTTTGGTGATTATTGATGATTTGTGTGAAGGGTTGGATTATGAGCGCGCCAAAAACTTAGGAAAATTGATTTTTGAAAAATGTGAAAACACTCATATTCAACTCATTGCGACTTCAAATGATAGCTTTTTAATGGACATTGTACCCGTAAAATACTGGAATGTATTGCAACGCACAGGCAAAAAAGTAAGTGCATTAAATATCCAAAATAGTGCAGCTATTTTTCAGAAATTTAACTTTACGGGGCTTTCTAATTTTGATTTTTTTGCCTCAGACTTCTTAATTCAGAACGAAAAATGACAAAAACTGCCATATTTGTAGAAGGACAAACAGAATTAATTTTTGTCAGAGAATATTTGCTCCAACTATTTGAATATCAGGATATTGCAATAGCATGTTATACTCTTTTTGTGGATACAAAATTTAATCCAACAGAATATGCTGTTGAAAATCTAAGTGCAGCCCATTTTTTCCAGATTCTCAATGTAGGAAATGACAACGCTGTGTTATCAAGGATTTTGAATAGAGAAAAATATCTTTGGAATAGTGGTTTTGACAAGATTATTGGTTTAAGAGATATGTACTCAAGAGCATATAGAGACGCAAATCCTAAGTCAAATAAAATAGATTCGCAAATAAACGCAGAATTTATAAAAAACTCACAAATACAACTTTCCAAAAAAGCAGAAAAGCCTGAAAATATTAACTTTCAGTATGCGATTATGGAGGCAGAAAGTTGGATATTAGCCCTAAATGATTGTTTTACTCAACTAAATCCCATGCTCACGAATGACTTTATAAGGGAGAAATTGGGCTATGATTTAGCCATTACTGACCCAGAAACCGCATTTTATCATCCTGCCGAAGAAGTAGAAAAAATTTATCATTTAGCAAAAATGAACTATAACAAATCGAAAAGTGATATTTACGCAATCATGAGTACTACAAATAAAGATAGCTTTATGGCATTATTCAACAGCCAAAAATGCGAGTCTTTCAAAGCCTTTCAGCGAAATTTTGTATAACATTTTCATTATCAGGGCTTACATATTTTGCCACGAATGGCTGCATTTTCACGAATTAACAGCCCTAAAGTCGAGGAAAACTTTATTAATCGAATTTTCCCTTGAGAAGCCTCATTCCTGCGATTTTCCTGCAAGTTGATACACTGCCGAAATCCCAAAGCCTACCGAATGTACCGTTTTATTTTCGATACTCACAGGTTGTATTGCCCATTGAAAACGCGGTTCGGCTTGCAGACAAAGTTTGCCTATATGATACTGCACACCCGGCGCAACTATCACATTTCCCATATACGGTTTGAAGTGAAAAGACTGCTTCACAGGAGCCATTTCACGCAGGTTTGCGTCCCAATTTTTGCTTACATTTTCAATGGTTGTAGGGTCGTAGTGCGTATAATCTTCATTAAGGCTAATCGTAGGCACTGCTCCAGCCTGCATATACAGGTTAAAATTGCCTTTTTTATTCAAATTCCAAGTACGTTTGAGCATAATGGGAATGTCGATAGAAGTAATATTTCCTATCAACAAATGCTGCAAATAGGCATTTGTGGGGCGATAAAGCTTGTAATATTGGGTTTGAAAGTTCCTTTTGCTATACAAAACATCAGTTGTCAAGCTCCATTTTTGATTGAAACTCAATTCTGTCCGCAACCCCAAAGAAGTCCCTATTTGCAAGGTATCATTCAATTCTACTACACTTCCTAACATGGCAGTATATGCGCCAATGGAAATTTTGGGATTCCAATTATCAAA
>JAYUZN010000779.1:0-3040 GCA_043751755.1 Bacteroidota bacterium
GACTTTTATCGTAATGAAATGGAGATAAAAGTCTTTTTCCCCAAATTTTGATTAACCACAATGCTTGATAAGTAATGCTTTAAGGCGTGGCAGAGAACGGCTGGCATTGCAGAAGTGCCGCCGAGCTTGGGCTTTGTGTTTGGGCTGGGCGGCATTTTCGGCAATGCTTATGTTGGCAGCAGTTTTTTTTAATTTTTAATGATTTTCTGGGTTAAGCAGCGATTATCCACTAAAACTTCCAAGAAATACATTCCATTTCGTAGTTCACCAATACTCATATTTTCAAAGTGTTCATTTTTGACCTCTTTATCATATGAAAGTAGCACTTTTCCTGTTGCATCAAATAGTCTAAATTTCGCAGTTTGTGTAGTGTGTAAACCCAAAATTTGATATTGAAAATCCCCTTGGTTCGGGTTTGGTAAAATACTAAGAAACAAACCCTTATGTTCGCTCAAAATATCTTCCTTATCCACATATTTTTTCAAATCAAATGCCAAACTTTTAGGGACTTTTATTTCCTTTAAGTGCGTCAAAGCTGCATTTTTCGTTTCATTTTCCGAAGTTCTTGCAGATACACATTCTCCAATATTTCCTTTAAAAACAGACCCTGTATCTGCCTTAAATCCAGGGTTTAAAGTAATAGATTGCCCTGCTCTAAACTCATAATTTGCACTTGGATGTACATATATAGATTGAGTTGTTTCTATCTTTTCGGCAGCTCTTAAAGATATTTCATTGCCTGGCTGATAGTGATTTGCAGGAAAATATTGTCCAGAAACGCCTATACTACCAGGCAATGTCAAGTTATCATAGCAGGTTATTTTTCTTCCGCCCATACCCACTAAATCTGTCCAAACATTTTGAGAAGGATTGAGTGTATTTTTAATAGATGCGCGATGATAACTGGATTGAAATTTACCAAACTGATTCACATTAAGAAAATTACAGCTTTCGTCAGAACCCAGAATACCTTTATATGTTCCTATTTGGTTACCAGATGAATTAAATAAGCCCGAACCAGAAGAGCCTTTCTCCATCCCTGCGTGTGTCCAGAGAGGAACTAAAATATACGGATATTCTGCATAAGCGCATATTACTTGAGTAGAAACCGTATTTCCCCAAATCCACCCAAAAAGCACATCAATAATAGTTGTTACTGTATAGCAACCTGAAGAAGCCACTTCTGGCGCATTGATGAAAGCGGTTTTGGCTATTTTTTTTATGTCGGCTTTGGGGTGATGTATTGTTTTAAAATCGCCCCAATTATTGATTGGTGGAATAACATTGCCATCAAAAAAGAAATTGGGATTCCAACCTGAATAAGCCACATTAAAATGAGGAGGAAGTGGTGTAAGTATCTCTACTAATGCCATATCTCCCCAATAATAAAGTCCACCCACTAACCTCATTTTACTTGTGTGGAAATACTCAAAGCCATTTGGAATAATCACCCCTGTTATTGAATCTTTCGTAGCAGACTGTTTATTAACCCAACCTCTATTGCTTTCAGGAGTAGATAATGAATAATCCTCTGGGCTTTGGTAATTAAAACGAAATTCAAATGTTGAAAACGTGGTTTCTCCATCTGTCTCAAAGCTTCCTTCAAGGCAATGCATAGCCGTCAAAAAATAGTAACCTAAGCTACCATCTGAAGTTTTTCGGTTTATCAATGTGCCAGTACAATATCCTTTGCTTTTTGTTCCAAATTCAAAAGTAGCACTAATAATTCCGCTATTAGAATTTAGTATAGGAGGGTTATTATTCCCTATCCAACTATTTACATTATCATGGTTATTGCATGATGCACCCCAACCTATCCCTTGACAAAAAATAGAAATAGGGATAACAATGGTATAAAGAAAACTGATGATATGTTTCATTGTATATGATATTTAACAAGTGTAAATGTGTCTTGATAATAATTAGTAATGTATTGAACTATTCCTATATCTGGTGCAAAAACAACCCTTCCAGCATTAGGTCGATGAACAATGGTAACTTCGGGAAGTACTAATTGAGGATTATAAGGCAAAGTAAAATTGTATGCCCTATTAATAGACAAAGCTGTTACTCCCCCAGGTATTGCCAATGAATCTACCTCCTTTTTTCCTTCTATAAAAAGGGCAAAATCTATTGCTTTTGAAGTAATATCAAACTCATTTACGCAACAACCCTTGTCAGCATAATATTCAACATCTAATTTTTTTTCTGCCGATAGATATTGAGATTCTAACATAAAAGACTTGTATTCTAATTCAATACACAATATTGAATTTTTGTCTTTGCTATAATAATAATTACTCACAAAAATACTATCCCTTTTTGTGCTATCTTGATTTAAATATATCCAATAATTATCCAGCTTGTAATTGCCAAAATACCTTTCCATTTGTGGTAGTAATGGATAAGAAGGAACTTTTCTAGGACATCCATCAGGACTACACCCCCAATACAAGAGTAAAATTGTGCTTGTAATCAAAATACTTTGCTTTATCATATCCTTAAAAATTAAATTGTATAGATTGAAAAAACTGATTCTTATAGGTATAAGCCCGCAATATCTCGCTTTCTCCCGTTGTCAAGCTAAACGCATAAAATCGATTATTTGTCAAATAGTAACGTATAAACGTATGATAAGGCTCACTTGATGGCAGGGTTTTGTAATAAAAACTCATCTCTAAGCCATTTATATCAAGTGCCTCAAAATTATTCGTCATACTTGTTACATCTTCAATGCTCGTTAGCTCGCTATTTGTTACCAAAAGCATAATTTTTGCAATCGCTCTAAGTGTATCGCCTTCAGTATCTATCAAAGCCTCGTTCAGCAACTCGTTACCTTCCCCAAATTGCGCCCCTTCAAATATATGTACTTGGAGGGAAAGAGAAGTATCAACTTTGATAGCGTAATACGTTGTTTGCAAAGTGTCATATTTTGCTACTACCAAAGGAGAACGAAACGATATCCCATGATAGCCATTCGTTATTTCTATCCATTCCTCTTGTGAATAGCAAAACAACGTTATAAGTGTAAATAAAAGAC
>JAYUZN010000780.1:0-5625 GCA_043751755.1 Bacteroidota bacterium
CTGTCTTTGATAACGCTTCGAGTGGTCGCAGACCCTCGAAGTCGTTATCAAAGCCCACATCAATCCTTCTCAATTATATAATCTTTAATCAATTTCTCATCAACAGCCTGTTTGTGGAAACCTTCGTATAAATTCGTCCCCCCAAACATAGACAAAACAGCCTCTCTCATCAACAACGTAGGCTTTATAGAAAGATGAGCATTGTAAGAAGAATGAGGGTAATCCTTGTAATCTTCAACGAAGCCATGTTTTTCAGGATTTTTGTGAATATAATGAATTAAATTAGCATAATAAAACGCATTATCCACCCATATTCTGCTAAAAGTTCCCTCAAATAATCCACTTGTTCTACCATATCTATGGTTTATACTTTGTGCGTAACTATTGAAACAATGTCCAAATTGATTGCTGATAAAAAGACTCGGATTTTCTATAACTTTATGGATGAATTGAATAGGAGAATCTTCATCTAAACCCTTTAATATTACGTCAAGGTCTCTAATTCTTACTAAGGCATGAAAATGATTACTTAGGAGACAATAAGCATAAGTTTCTGCAATAGGTTCTATGTAGGTAGCCCAAGTAGCCAAAAAATGTTGGTAGTTTTCATGTTTAAGAAAGATATTAGTTCCGTCAATCCCTCTATTATAGATATGAAAGTATTGAGAAGGAATAAGTTTTGCTTTAGGGATTGCCATTGTATTTGATATACTTATTAAATTTTAAGGATAAAAAACAATTAAGAGCATGTTTAAATTTTATAAATAAGATTACAGCACAAAAAAAACAGCTTGCCATTTTTCTTGACAAGCTGTTCCCTGCTAACTGTAACTACCTCCCTTCAATCGCCACATAATCGCGGCTTGTGTAGCCTGTATATACCTGACGTGGGCGACCTATCGGCTCTTTTGCGGTACGAAGTTCTCTCCATTGAGACACCCAACCTGGCATACGTCCGAAGGCAAACATGACCGTAAACATATCCATAGGAATGCCCAAAGCACGATAAATAATGCCTGAATAGAAATCCACATTAGGGAATAATTTACGAGAAGTGAAATATGCATCACTCAAAGCGGTTTCTTCTAAGGTTTTTGCGATGCCTAAAACAGGGTCTTTGATGTCCAATTTCTCCAATACTACATCACAATATTTTTTGATGATTTGCGCGCGTGGGTCAAAGTTTTTGTAAACTCTATGCCCAAATCCCATCAAACGTACCCCCGCAGTTTTGTTTTTTACCATAGCAATATGCTCCTCTGCACTTCTGCCTACGGCTTTTATGTCTTCCAACATTTCTATCACTTCTTGATTTGCGCCGCCATGTAGAGGACCCCAAAGAGCTTGGTTTCCACCCGAAACAGAGGCAAAAATATTGGCTTGCGAGGAACCAATAATACGTACCGTAGAAGTAGAGCAGTTCTGCTCGTGGTCAGCGTGGAGGATAAGCAACACATTGAGGGCATCAACTACCTCTTTATCCACCTTGCCCGTCATCATATTCAAGAAATTGCTGCAATAATCCAACTCTGCACTTGGCGCAATATAAGGCAAGCCATTTTGTTTGCGATAAATATAGGCTACCATAGCAGGCATATGTCCGAGGATACGAAAAGCATTTTTCCAATGCGTTTCTTCAGAAGCCCCCGGTTCCAAATCATTGGGATATGCGCCTGTAAGGGTAGAAAGCAGCGTACTCATAATTCCCATAGGGTGCATTTGCGTAGGCAACACGTCTAAAACCGCCACAACTGCTGCGGGAAGTTCGGCGTATTGAGCTATATTTACCTCAAAATCAGCGAGTTGAGCCGAAGTAGGCAGTTCTCCGTAGAGCAGCAAATAGCAGACTTCGATAAAAGAGGATTGCCCTGCAAGTTGTTCAATCGGGTAGCCACGATAGCGCAAAATGCCTTTGTCGCCATCTAAAAAGGTAATGGCACTTTTGGTCGCGCCTGTATTTTTGTAGCCTACATCAAAAGTGGTATGACCTGTTTTTGCCAAAAGAACGGAAATATCAATCGCTTTCTCGTCTTCTGTACCCACGATGATTGGGAGAGAAATAGCAGAACCCCCAATGTTAATTTCTGCAAAGTCCGACATATAAATAATAAGTTATGAATGATGAGTTATTGTAATAGTGTGGCTCACTTTTCAAAAGTGAGCCACGCTATTACACAAAATGTATAAACCCATTTTGAGATATGTATGTTTGTGAGATTTCATTATTTTTTTGTGTAGTAATAAAAGTGCGCAAATCTAAGGAAAAGATTTTTGATAAAAAAAAATATGTGGGAAAAAACCGCAGAACGATTGCAAACCATTATTTCCCTATGCAGTTATCTGTACAAAACGCAGCAAAAAGAGTGGCTCACTTTTCAAAATCGAGCCACTCTATAAAACCTTGTAAAAAATATGACTGAAAAACAAATAAATCGTTTCAAAATAGCCGCTTACCTAACCTTAGGAATCGTTGTGTTTTTGATATGGGTAGGCGGATTCGTGCGCAGCACAGGAGCGGGAATGGGCTGCCCGGACTGGCCCAAATGCTTTGGCATGTGGGTACCCCCGACTTGTGAGTGCCAAATTTCTCCCGAATATGTGACGGCTCACCACCTCAATGGCGAAAAATTCAACGTTTATAAGACTTGGACGGAATATGTAAATCGCTTAATTGGCGCACTTACAGGGCTTTTTATTATCGGAATGTTTATTATGTCTCTACCTTATCGCAAAACGAAATCCCTCATCACTTGGCTAAGTGGCTTAGGCGTGCTTTTGGTAGGATTTGAAGGGTGGTTGGGTAAAAAAGTGGTAGATTCCAACCTACATGAAGGCATGATTACGATACATATGGTAGTGGCGATGATATTGTTGATGGTGCTGATAGCGGCGTATTTGGCTGCATTTCCTCCCGAAAATCAAGTAAAAACAATGCCAAAAAGCCTTTTTTATATAGGCATTGCAGTGGCTTTTGCGGTTTTGTGCCAAATTGTTTTGGGAACACAAGTGCGGGAAAATGTAGATGTCGTAGCGAAGTCTATGGGGGAAGCTGCAAGGGGAGAATGGACGAAAAACTTGGGGGCGATTTATCGCTATCATACGAGTTTTTATTGGCTAATTATTTTATTATCAGGGATTTGGCTCTATCAGCTTAACCCTTTTTTGAGCCAAAAAAACTTGGCAAAATGGGTTTATACCTTCTTGTTTTTCATTTTTGCAGAAGTCGCTTTGGGCATGAGCCTTGATGCTTTTGCGATGTCAAAATACTTGCAGCCGTTTCATTTGGTCTTTGCTACCTTAATTTTTGCGACTGCTGTGGTTTTGACAGGAAAAATATATTACCTTTGCGGTCTCGCAGATAGGCGCGGATAAAAGCAGATTTCGCAGATAGGAAATGCTTATATCTGCGAAATCCGCTTAAATCTGCGTGAAAATATAAAAAACATGGCAAAATCATATTCAAAATTTACTTATAATGATTTGAAAGACTTAGGATTACGAACGATTGTGGTAGATTTGTTTGCAGGGATAAGCATTGCGCCTGTGCAGGCGAGCGAATGGCTGAAAGAAACCCTTGCAGGAGGGGCTGAGTTTTCTTTGGAAACCGAAAAAGCGAGGTCAGAGTTTATTATTGCACCTGTCTTGCGAGAGTTACATAAAAATAATAAATCCGTTTTTTCGCTCTATTCGGGCTTCAGTTTTACCGTAGATGTTGAGCGAGGCTTGCAAGGCTTTTGCGACTTTTTGTTGGCAAAACCGCCGCTAAATATTGTGCCAGATTCGCCGATAATTGCTGTGGTAGAAGCAAAACTCAATGATGTAATTACCGCAGCTGTCCCGCAATGTGTGGCAGAAATGTATGCTACAAGAATTTGGAATGATAAATATCAGCAGCCACAACAAACCATTTATGGCATCATTACTACGGGTAACTTATGGCTTTTTTTGCGCCTAACAGAAGGGATGACCGTAGAAATTGACATAAATCAGTATTCTATCTTGCAATTAGAGAATGTTTTGGGGGTTTTGCAGCATATTATCAATCAATATAAATAAAAAATGGGCTATAGCAATTATAAAAAAATAAAAACAGTCGTCAAGAAGTTTCAGCTTGATATGCAATCTGTGATACTTTTTGGGGAAATACAGCCTGTTGAGCCGAGTGCATGGCTGCAAGAAACCCTGCGTAGGGCTATTATTAGTCCGCCTACGAATGAGAAATCGAAGGCAGAACGCATTGTTTCGCCGATTTTGATAGAAGTATTGAACGATTATTCCGACATTATTTCTTTTTTTTCGGGCGAAGAACTCAATGTAGCCTCTGAAGACGATTTAGTGGGCGAATGTGATTTCTTTTTTGCCTTGCACCCTCCAAAATTGTATATGGATACGCCCATTATTTCCCTCGTAGAATCTAAAGACGAAGATATGGAGTGGGGAATTGCACAATGCGCAGCCCAGATGTTGGGAGCGAAAATGTACAATGAAAGAGAAGGAAAAGAGATTTCTGTGATTTATGGCTGCGCTACAGACGGGATAGAATGGCAATTTATGAAGTTAGAAAATGGGGTTTATTGGGTTGATAAACAAGCTGTTACAGATTTGCCGAAAATTTTAGGCATTTGGCGTAAAATCATTCATTTTTTTATTGAAAATTATGGAAAAGTTGAAAATTAACTACAAGATGTATTAATTTGCGAAAATCTGCGGTTAAATCTGCGTTCATCTGCGTGAAAATATAAAAAATATGACACAAACACTCACATTTCCCCAAAAAGCAAAGGCATATATAGCCCTCACCAAGTTTCGTCTGGCGATGTTTGTTGCTTTTTCGGCTACTTTTGGCTATGCAATGGCAGCAAAAGAGACTTTTTCTGTCTGGCAATTATTGATAATAACATTAGGTGGCTACCTTATAACAGGTGGGGCAAATGCCTTGAATCAGGTCTTTGAAAGGGAATTTGATGCGTTGATGAAGCGTACTGCTGCTCGTCCTTTGCCTACAGAGCAATTAAATGTGAAGGAAGCTGCGATTTTTGCGGTAGGAATGGGAATGTTAGGTGTGGCAATTATTGGTTATTTTTTCAATCTCCCCGCAGCTTTGTTGGGGATAATTGGGTTGTTATCTTATGCTTTTGTTTATACACCTTTCAAAAGAGTTTCCCCTTTTGCCGTTTTTATTGGCGCAATTCCGGGGGCATTGCCGCCGCTTATCGGCTACACAGCTGTTACAGGAAGCATTGATACAGAAGGGCTTATCTTATTCGCTTTTCAATTTTTTTGGCAATTTCCTCACTTTTGGGCGATTGCATGGCTTGCAAATGAAGACTATTCAAAAGCGGGTTTCAAACTGCTGCCTTCCGCCGCAGGAAAAACAGAATTTAGTGCGTTGATGATATTGTTATATGCTTTGTGTCATATTCCTTTGGGATTTCTGCCGTATTTTGCAGGAATGACAGGCATTATACCTGCCACACTTTTGGCATTGATTGGGCTATATTTCAGCGTAAATGCCGTTCATTTGTTCCGAAAAATGGAGGATAAATACGCCCGAAAATTGATGTTCGCGTCTTTTTTCTATTTGCCGCTCATTCAAGTAACTTTTTTGCTGGCAGAGTGGTTTTA
>JAYUZN010000781.1:0-4848 GCA_043751755.1 Bacteroidota bacterium
ATATTATCCGCATTGCGAATCGTAGAAAGCCGATGCGCAATAATGAGCGTAGTACGTCCCTTCATCAACTCATTTAACGCCTCTTGTACAAGACTTTCCGATTCTGCATCAAGCGAACTTGTAGCCTCGTCCAAAATGAGAATGGCAGGATTTTTCAAAATTGCACGCGCAATCGCTATCCGTTGCCTTTGTCCTCCAGACAATTTCACGCCCCTTTCGCCCACAATCGTATCTAAGCCTTCGGGAATACGAGCAATAAATTCCATAGCATTTGCCCGTTTTGCAGCGTCCAAAATCTCATCCTCCGTAGCTTCCAATTTTCCATAAGCGATATTTTCCCGAATCGTTCCGCCAAACAAAATCACTTCTTGCGGCACAACGCCAATATTTTGACGCAAAACATTCAAATCATAGTCTTGAATAGGCTTGTCGTCAATCAAAATATTGCCTCCATCATGGTCATAAAAGCGCATGAGAAGTTGTGTTATCGTAGATTTTCCTGCGCCACTATGTCCTACTAAACCGACAGTTTGCCCTGCATCAATAGACAGATTTGTGCCTTTCAAAATCTGCATTTCTGGGCGAGCAGGATAGGAAAATTCTACCTTTTCGTAAGCTATTTTTCCCTCAAAACGAGGAGCTTTGACTATTTTTTCTTGCAATTCAAACTCAGGCGTTTCCCTCAAAATCTCCCTTACCCTTTGCGAAGAACCGATGGTTTTTTGCAACTGACTATACAATTCCCCCAAACCGCCTACAGCAGTGCCGATAAAAACAGTATATAAAATAAAAGCAAACAATTCTCCAAAAGAGATTTCGTGGTTTTGCACCATCGTTCCCCCATACCAAACCACCAAAATAATGCCGCCAAAAATGGCACATATAACAAAGGTAGTGAAAAAACTACGATACGTAGCCACTGTAAGGGTGCGATTCAGGGCTTTGTCAAGGGCAGAACGGTAGCGCGTAACCTCTCTCAACTCATTCGTAAAGGCTTTTACAATCTGAAATGCCTGAAAAGTTTCCTCTACCACCACACTTGCCGAAGCCAATTGGTCTTGCGCATCTTTCGAGACTCTGCGAATAAACCGCCCAAAAATCAGGGTAGCCACCACCAAAACGGGAAAAGTCGCCAACATAAAGAAGGAAAGTTTCCAAGACATATAAAACATGAAACTCAAACCTATCACCAAAGTCAAGATTTGTCGAATAAATTCTGCCACCGTAACGGCAAGCATATCTTGCAACTGCGAAATATCGGAGGAAATACGGCTATTCAATTCGCCAATTCTGCGGCTTTCAAAGAAAGTTACAGGCATAGTAATGATTTTACGATAAACCGTATAACGAATATCCGCAATCGCCCTTTCGCTCACTTGCGCAAACAAATAGATTCTAAAAAAGGAGAAAAAGCCTTGAATCAGGACGACAAAACCCAGCACAATGGCTAAAGCATTGAGTTGTCCCACGCCAAAAAAGGTCTGAACAGGCAGGAGTTTTTCATATACATCTCCCTTTTCGCCCACCGCAGAACCCGTAATGCCGCCAATCAACAAGGGAAAAATGTTGCCCGTCGCCACAGAAAGCAACAAAAACGCCAATCCAGTGAGAAAATAGCCTTTGTAGGGGGCTACAAATTGGTAGATTTCGAGGATTTGCCGCAAACCCTCCCCCGAAACTTTCTTTTTATCTTCGTCCGTTACGCCCTCTTGACGGCGTTCCCAAGTATTTGCCATATTTTTTGTGTGTATTTTGCTTGTGGGTAGAAACAAAAATGAGGGGAAAATGTTTGTTTTACCCGTAGCTCCCATTTTCTAAATGGGAGTACTAAGCCTTATTTACGTTTCAGAAATTTACGCAAAATAAATTTTAAAATAGGCAAATAAAGTAGTATCTTTGCAAAACATTTAAGCAATTATGCAATTAGCGAAATTAGACAACGAAGTTATATTTAAGAAAGCATTTGGCGACCCCACTGTTTTCCAAGCCTTTGTAAAAGATATTACAGGGGTAGAAATGGATATGAGTCAAACCAAGATTGAGACAGAAAAGCGGTTTAGTCCAAAAGTGGGAAATATTGATTTCAAATTAGATATATTTGCACAAGATATAACAGACCGTATTACAATCGAAATTCAGCGAGTGGAATATGACTATCATTTTGATAGATTTTTACACTATTTTTTTATGACGATTGCAGAATTGCAGCGCACTTCTGCGGACTATAAAATTAGCAAAACCGTTTATACGATAATTGTATTAACGACAAAATACACTATCAATCAAAAAAATGGTTTGCCTATCCAAGATGCGGTGTTAATTACAGACGTGAATCCGAAAAATTTGTTAGGCGAAGTCATAGATATTTATGGACATAAGCTGTTTTTTCTCAATTACCATTATCGTAAAGGAGATACGCCTAAATCGTATAATTTATGGTTTGATTTGATGTATCAAAGTATTCATCAATCGGCAAGCCCTACCCTTGACCTCAAAAATCCGATAGTGAAGCGTGTTACTGATTTGATAAGTGTGGATAAACTTACCGCAAAAGAGTTAGCCGCAAGCAAAATTGCAGAGGGTACAAAGATGGGAAAAGTCGTGTATGAAACCCTTGCAAGAGAAGAAGGCAAAACAGAGGGGAAAATAGAGGGGAAAATAGAGGCAATCCCCAAACTTTATAGCTTAGGCTTAAGCACTGAACAAATTTCGGATAGTTTAGACTTGCCAACTCATATTGTACAAGCAGAAATAGACAAAATAGTTCTCAACAAATGAAACAAATCCTTATTTTTCTCTGCCTCATAACTTCGGCGTTTTCGCTGATAAGTCAGCCTTTTGCCCCCACGTATGGCTCAAAACTCAAATACAAAGTTTGGCGCGTTACACCTTCGGGTGCAGAAGAATACCTGCTCAAAGTTACGATTTTGGATTTTCAGCCCCCTTTTGGCGAAAATCGCATAGAATTTGATTTTAGCACTTCGGAAAAACATCCTGTTCAGGGCAAAATCATCATGAAGCCAAAAGCTGTAGCAAAAGGCAAATATGACAATCGAGACTTTGTAGCAGGAGAAAAGATTTTTGCAGACCAAACGGCTTTGTGGATAAGCCGAAGCATGTATCAAAGTCTCGTAGGTTCAGGCTTTTTTCTCTGGGGAGAAAAGGGAAACATGAAATACGACAAGCCCGAAGAAGCCAAATATCCCCTCAAATTCAATGACTTAGCTACAGAATGGGCGGTTACAAATGTTTCTTGGGAAAAAAGCAGAACCGTTTTCAAAATGGCAATTCTCAATGATGCCAACAATCCGCTTATTGTCAGTTTCGATTCCAAAGATGTGAATAACAATGTTTACAAAATCCGTTTGGTAGAGGCATCTATGATAAAGGAATAATTGCTACCTTTGTTGCGCAGATTCTTGAGAGTGGCTCACTTTTAAAAAGTGAGCCACTCTCAAGAATAAAATCTGCGTGAAACACAAAACAATCTATGTACAATCTACTCAAAGGCAAAACGGGCATTATATTTGGCGCAATGGACAGCAGTTCTATTGCGTGGAAAGTGGCAGAAAGGGCATCTGAAGAAGGGGCAAACCTCATTCTTTCTAACGTCCCTGTCGCGATTCGTATGGGAACTATTCAGCAACTTTCGGACAAAATTGGGGCAGAAATCGTGCCTGCGGACGCTTCTTCGGTTGAGGATTTGAACAAAGTCCTTGACGTAGCACAGGCAAAATTTGGGAAAATAGACTTCGTTTTGCACTCTATAGGCATGTCCCTCAATGTGCGTAAAAAGCGTGAATACACGAATCTCAACTACGAATTTCTCCAAAAAACCTATGATATTTCTGCCATTTCTTTCCACAAACTCATGCAGCTTCTCTATCAAAGAGACTTGATGAATGAAGGAGGTTCTATTTTGGCATTGAGCTATATAGCGGCGCAGCGTACTTTTGGCGAATACAACGACATGGCAGAAGCAAAAGCCTTGTTAGAATCTTATGCACGCAGTTTTGGCTATCATTTTGGGCTAAAAAATAAGGTAAGAGTCAATACCGTTTCGCAGTCGCCTACGCCTACAACAGCAGGTTCGGGCGTGAATGGCTTTGATAAAATGTTGGAGTATGGCGAAAAAATGTCGCCCCTTGGCAATGCTACAGCCGATGAATGTGCGGATTATTGCATCACGCTTTTCTCTGATTTGACCAAAAAAGTAACCATGCAAAACCTTTTCCATGACGGAGGATTTTCGAGTATGGGAATTTCTAATGCGCTTTTGTAAATTTCGCGCAGATTTTCGCAGATTTAACCGCAGCTTTTCGCAAATAAAACATAGTCAAACTATTCTTAAATCTGCGAAAATCTGCGTCCCCTTCTGCGAAAATCCGCGAGAAATCCTCAGCAAACTCCAAAACCCGTATGTGGGCGTACCATTTCGGGGTGAAATGCTAATACAATATCCTCTTTTGGAATCCCTTCTTCCACTAACAAATTTGCAAAATTGGAATCTGTGCCATCATGTTCGATATATACCTTCTCATTTTTGATGCGTATATGTAAAAAGCAGCCATAATTGCGGCTACTTTTCCCCCACGAACTATGATACATCAGATAATGCCCATGCAAATCGTCTGTAACAGCATACACCTCCTGCCCTTCCCGAACAGGCTTAGATTGTTCGGCATGGTTTTCAATAAAAGCATGTATTTTTTGCTTGTAAAAAGTTACTTTATCCATTTTTCTATACTTGAAGTATTTACATCAAAAACAATAATTTGAACCTTGTTAAGGCTCAAAAATTCTTGAACTACAGGTTCAAGAATTAGTTCATTATACGCATAATTTGGC
>JAYUZN010000782.1:0-4379 GCA_043751755.1 Bacteroidota bacterium
TGCGGTCATATCATAAGCAGGTTGTGCGCCAGGGATAAATACGTAGTAAGTATTGTCATTTGGCGTAGGACTTGTTCCTGCATAAGCTCCCACATTGGGCGAACCTGCGAGCGAATAAGCCGTAGTTGCATTCATTTGAAGCCCTACACTGTTGGTAGCAGTCGCATTCGTTCTTTGGTCCACAATGTAAATACGGTTGGTCGTTTCCTCTAACACAATGCTAAAATACAGGTAATCGGTGGTCGCAGCAGCATCACTATAAGAGTTGAAAAACACCCAAAACTGACGATTCGGAGCTGTACCAAAGGTTTTGGTTACGATATTGTCGTTTACTCCTGTGCCTTGTATGCCCAAAATACAAATAGATTTGTCTGGCACAGTAGCCGCAGGCAAAGCCACAGAGCCATAAGGCGTTGGGGCTAAGGCAGTTGCTACATCAAAGGTCAGCACGCCGCTATTAGAGACTTTGAAGGACGTAACAGGGCTGCCATAAAAGTCAAAGGCAAAAGGCAGATTTGTCGTAGCAGACCAAGTGGCAGTAGCCGTTGGCGCAAGCAAGGTCGCCCAAGTAGGCGCAAGCCCATTTCCCACAGGATACTCGTCATCTGTGTTCAATTCGCCTGGATTTACATTGGCATTTAGGTATTCTACTTGCCAATATTGCGCCTGCATAGCGGAAAAAAACAAGCCCAAAAATGTCAAAAGAAGTAATTTTTTTTTCATTTTATTTAGTAATTATAAGCGGTTAATGACATACAAGCGTGATGCCACACAAAAAGTCAAATGTAAGGCTTTTTTAGGGATAAAAACCTTTTTTTCGATAAAATGCGGAAAAAAATCTATCTTTGCGTTTATTTCTCGCAGATTTCCGCAGATGTAAGCAGATGTAAGCAGATGTAAGCAGATGTAAGCAGATAACGCTGATGAAATGCCTATATCTGCGAAATCCGCTATCATCTGCGCACATCTGCGAGACGCGACCAAGCACTTCAAATATGGAAGAAAACAAACTCCCGAAAGTAACCCATAGAAACTGCCCCAATTGTGGCTCGCCGGAGGTCGGATACAGTGCCGAACAGAAGAAATTGCTGTGTACGCATTGTAAATTCACGTGGGATTTGCCTCGAAATACGGACAAAATCGTAGAGAGAAAGCTGGGAGAAGGCTTTAATTTGGCAGAAATTCCGAAAGGATTTGGCTTAGATACCAAAATTTCGCATTGCAATGGCTGTGGCTCCGAAATCTCTTTGCCTGCTACACAAGTCAATACTTCTTGCCCATTTTGTGGCTCTACAAAGGTAAATGATGAGGCAATGAACACCAATGTCATTCAGCCTGCGGGGGTTATGCCTTTTACTTTTCCGCAAAAACAAGCCCTTGCTAAGTTCAAAGAGTGGATAAAAGAGGGCTGGTTTCACCCCAATGACCTTACGGCTTTGGCACAATTGGAGAAAATTAGGGGCGTTTATCTGCCTTTCTGGACGTATGACGCGCATACAGAATCTACGTGGACAGCAGAATCGGGCTATCATTACTACGAAACAGAAACCTACACAGATGCGGACGGAAATACGCAAACTCGGCAAATACAACGCACGAATTGGCTTCCTTCAAGCGGCTATTTGTCCCACTTTTTTGATGATGTAACGGTGGTTGCGTCCAAAGGGATTTCGCAAAAAGACATAGAAACGGTTTACCCGTTTAATCTGGGAGAGGTGGTGAATTATGACAGTCAATATATATTAGGGTGGGATTGCGAGGTATATCAAAGAGAGGTAAAAGAGGGTTTTGAGGTGGCAAATGGCATAATGGACAAGCATTTATATGACTTGTGTGGGCAGAGAGTGCCGGGAGATACCTATCGTTTTTTGCGGGTTTCTACCCATAAAGCAGACCTCACTTTCAAGCATATTTTGCTGCCGATTTGGATTGCGGCGTATATGTATGGCGGCAAGACTTTTCAGTTTTTGGTCAATGGGCAAACAGGGGCAATTCATGGAGACAAACCCTATTCTCCTTGGAAAATCGCTTTTGCTGTTATCGCAGGAACGCTTGTAATAGGGCTAATTGCGTATTTGTTTTGGCTGAATAATCAGTAAATAAATAACGTGACGATTTGTTTTATTGGGTGGCGCACCTTTCAACGTTGCGCCACCCTGCAAAGCTACAAATACATTCCTGTTTTCCTTCTTTCCTTAATTAAGTCCCTTGCCCACTGTTATAGTATTGTATAACCATTATTCCCAACACAGATAACAATGCAACCTCGTCTTCTGGTACAAGTTGCGTATTCACCTCCATGACGGTCTCTTGTTTAAACCAATTCCATTTTTGCTGAATCCGCATCAATTCCTGTTCTGCCTCGTTTCGCCACTCAAATTCGCTGGTTTTCCACAGATGTTTGTGGCTAAACGTATATTTGTCTTCTTTGTAGCGAAAACGCATGACATATTTGATATGTGAGAAACTCATTTCCACTTCTAATAAGGCAATTTCCTCATTTGTTTCGTTGTCATAAACCGAAATTTCGCCCCCCATAACGCCTTTTTCGATAAAAAAAGCCTTGTTTTGGGTTTGCACTTTTGCCTCAGTTTGCAGGGCATTGAGGTAATCGACGGTGGCAAGCCTTCCATTTGCGCTTTCTATGGAAAAATCGGATTTCCAAATACTCGCACGATTCACTCTGAAAGTTTGAAAGATAGATGGTGTCATTTTTGGTACGAAATAAAATACAAAGTAACGAAAAAAAGCTAACTTTGTCGCGCAGATTTTCGCAGATGAAAGCAGATTTCGCAGATGACAAGATTTTTTTTGACAAGATTGACAAGATAAACAAGATAAGAGGGCAACGACAAAATTTTTCATTTCTCATTTTTCATTTCTCATTTTTCATTTCTCATTTCTCATTTTTCATTTTGTTACAAGATTTACTAAGCCTCGTTTTTTTTGATGGTTGTGTGAGTTGTGGAAACACGCTTGCGAAGGGAGAATCGCAGATTTGCTTGACCTGTTTGAGCCAATTAGAGCCTACTCATTTTCATTTAAAGGCAAAAGACAATGATTTATATTTTCGTTTTGCGGGCAAAGTACCTGTTGCAGGGGCAAGTAGCCTGTTTTATTTCGACAAAAAAGGGAGATTTGAAAAGATGATTCATGCTTTTAAATACAAAGATATGCCCGAAATTGGACATTTTTTAGGAGAGTTTTTTGGCGAAACACTCAAGAAAAGTAGCTTTTTGGACGGAATAGAAGCCATTTTGCCTGTTCCCCTTCACCCACGCAAAGAATTGCTTAGGGGCTATAATCAATCCGAAAAAATCGCGGCGGGCTTGCAAGCGGCTTGCAACATTCCTGTGCAGTCTCATCTCTTGAAAAGGGTGCGCAAAACAGAAACACAAGCCTTAAAATCCAAAACAGAACGTTGGAATAATGTGGCAGATGCCTTTGCGCCTGACCAAAAACCGCCGAAAGGTGTGCTAATTGTCGATGATGTGATAACGACAGGTTCGACTATAGAGGCGTGTATTCGGGCTTTGATGGCGCAGGAGTTTCCGCCCGAAATCATCAAAATAGGGAGCATCGGGATTCGCAGGGGGAAATAGGACTTACGCAAAAGTGGTTTTTATAGCCACGAATTACACGAATTAGGGCTGTTAATTCGTGGCAAAATGCGTAAGTCATATCAAAAAATACCTGCCACTATCAAAGCTACCGCGTGAACTACCATGCTCTCCTCTCTGCCGGGTGCGTCCATTTGCTCATTTGTGGTGGCTTTGAGCGAAATATTCTCTATGTCGGTCTCCAAAATCTCGGCGATAATCGCTTGCATTTGAGGGATATACGGATTAATTTTAGGCTTTTCTGCCACAATAGTCGCATCAAGATTGCCCAAGACATAGCCTTTTTCTCGTACCAAACGATAGCTTTCTCTCAACAAGATTTTGCTATCTATGTCTTTGAATTTGGCATCTGTATCGGCAAAATGAAAACCAATATCGCGCAAATTTGCCGCACCTAACAAAGCATCACAGATAGCATGAAGCAGTACATCTGCGTCCGAATGTCCGAGCAAGCCTGTTTTATGCGGAATTTCTACCCCGCCTAATATCAATTTTCGCCCTGCTACAAGGCGATGTGTGTCGTAGCCAAAACCGATTCTAAACATTTTACTTTCTTTTAGGGTGCAAATAACGGAAAAAAATTCTACTTTTGTCCTGTGGATTTCGCGCAGATTTTCGCAGAAGGGGACGCAGATTCCCGCAGATTAAGAAATATTTGCGAAAATCTGCGGTTAAATCTGCGAAAATCTGCGTGAAATACATAACATTATGGCAAAACAAAAAATTCTTCCTAAAAATAAAGTCGTAGAAGCGGCTAAA
>JAYUZN010000783.1:0-7963 GCA_043751755.1 Bacteroidota bacterium
CAGGTATGGCAAGGCATATCATGAGGAGAAGCCGATATGGAACAAAGCGAAGCAGCCTTGGGAAAAAAGTGCGTGGGAGGCGAGAAAGGACGGAGATAGGCAGATTGGAATAAAGAACCCATTTAAGAAATTACAAGAGGATATCAAGTACGCATTTTATACGTATGATGGAGAATTTTTAGGTTCAACTGGGAAATCAAATAATGCTATAATATATGTTATACATAAAGATAAATTCCCTAATGATGTTTCTAAAAACGCCTCTATAGTATATAGAGGAGCTTATGATACCTTTTTACGAATAGCAGGGCTTGCATATTCTGAATCGGGTTTATCAAATGAGGTAATAGAAGCCCTTCCCTTCGTGATTGTAAATAGGCATAATCAATTAATAACCTCAAAACATCCTAAGTATAATGCTAATTTGAAGGGAAATACAAAAGAATGGACACTACAAGATACTCTTTTCAACGCAAGAAATTCTTGGACAGATGAAAAATATGCAAGCGTAAATTCAGCTTTTTCAGCTTTCATTGGCGAAGGTAAAAAAGCATCTCCAGTAAATTTAGAGGCAAATGCTTTGAACAGAAACGAAAATAAACAAATGTGTATAGCCTTTAAAGCAACAATTCAATCCATGCAATATATGGAGGGTGCCCCTTTCGCAGATTTAGCAAATGGAGCTATAGGTTGGCATGGAGATGATATATTAACAAACACTGCATGGTTAGGTTGGTTATGTATCAGAAAAGAACACTTGTTGTATGGTTTTGAAAAGTGGAAAGGCAAGACATTTGATAAAAATACATTAGTAGCAGGAGACCCAGACGAGAAGGGAATTACGACAAATTTTATCTCAACTCAAGTTTTTAAGGGAGCAACGGGTTACGGTCCTACCCTTTTTTTTAAATCTACTATATATGCAAAAAAGAATCATCCTACAGGTCAGCTGTAGTATCATCATATTATTGTATGGATTATCTGCTTGTAAAACAAGCGCAAACACAAAAGGCATTTTATCAGAAAAAATATCATGGCATAACTATCTTCAATCTATCAAAAAAGATAGCCTCAAACATATAATAACCTTGTTAAATCAAACTCCTTTTACCGTTTATCGAGAAAAATATCAAGATACGCTGTTTTACCAAAGCTATCATTCAGATACTTTTAATTGCTATTACCTTCAAGATGCAGCCGACCATGCCGAAATGTTGAAAGATAGTATTATAAAAGATACAACATTTAATTTTCTAAGGCGAATTCGCTATCGAGAATTTTATTTATCTATTAATGGCAAAGATACTCAATTGGGGATTACAGATTCTTTAGAAGGAGGACCTAAACTTTTAAATGAAATCAATCTCTTTTCTTTCAAAAATAAAGAGTACCTTTTAGTTAATTTTTGTGATGGGCTTTTTTTAAGAAACATTTACTATTCTTTATACTTATACCAAAAACAAAAAGAGTCCTACGTATTTATGGGTAAAATACCCACACTTTTTAGGTATTATAATATACAATGTTGGGGAGATTTTAATGGAGACAATTATTTAGATTTTATGACATTAGCAGAAAAATTGCCTCCTAATACTGCGGATATGCTATTATATTCTGAAAATAAATTAGCTAAACCCTATATTTATATTTCAAATGTTAAGGTAGAATCCGATAGTTTCAAACCAGATGTATTTTTATTAAAAAAATAAATCCCCGTTTTTCAAAACTTCTTGCCAGTGACGCAGGGCTTGTGCGTAGCCCTGAAAAATAACAAAAAGTAAACTGATTTTCAAAAAATAACTTCTCCCATTAATTAATTTTCGTTTCTTATTTCATTTTCAACAAAATACAACCATGCCATACAGAAAAAACAGAGCCGACTATATTGTCAAGCCTGACAAATACAAGCACAAAAAGCCCAAATCCAATAATCCCTGGTCGCGTAACTATGACGACTCAGTGAAAGGCGAGGATACCACTTTGTCCCAGCCTCAAGACTACTCTCAAGGCTATCAAAATCCCTACGTCCACACGCCAGCCCCGCCTGTTTTTGATAGACCTTCTGTGCAGGACGGTGAAGCGAATCTGCGCAGCTTCATGGCAGATAGCAACAAACCTCCACATCTGCAAAATAGGTGGAAACAGCAGCCCTCGAAGCCCGATTTCTCGCAGCTTTCGGATAGGGAGAAATGCTGCTGTGAGCCGAAGGAGGAGGGCTTTGACTTTGACCAAGGAATAGACTTGAATTTGCCACATAGCAAAGTTGGTTTGAGCAAGCAAGAAGGCAATTTCAAGGAATATATGCAAAGTATGAAGCCTTGGGAGAAAAGTGCGTGGGAGGCGCGGAAAAGGGCAGAAGGGATGATGGGGAATACTCGAAAACCTGCTAAGTTATATGGACACAACTTTATCAAAATACAAAAAATATCCAAAGAAGATGCAGAAAAGTTTAAAAGCAAAATGTCAATGGCGTCAAAAATCGCTATTACCATGACTTATACTGGAACTACAGCAGTATTAGCGACAAATGAGGCTGCAAAAACTAAGTTCTTAAATGACATAAAGAAGTTAGATTTTCCTGCCTATAATAAAATCCAAGAAGTGTATTATTCTGCTTTTGATTTTGGGGTAACTATAGAAAATGTAGATACTAATCTAATATACCAAAATAAAGAAAATACGGGCTTGAATCATAACAGGATTTATTTTGAGGAATTCAATCACCAAAAAGGGCCTCATTACTTTAGCATGTTACAATTACTCAATTGTGCATCTGTACATCAATTTATTTATGTTACAACGCATGCTTTTAAGGAATATATGAATGGAATGAGTATGTATAAAGATATACCAGACACAGAAGAACAAAGGTATGGTAAATCGCACAAGGCTGTAGCTTTGCAAGACATATTTGTGTTTATGGAAATGAGTACCATGACAAGAGAGGAGAAGAATATAATGGTCAGAAATATTACTAGTGAAATAACTAAAGTAGCAGCAGATTTGGGTTTAAAAGAAGCCAAAAATGAAAACATTAGTAATGTACCAGAAGACTTAGATAGCAGCAAAGATGTTTTAGAACGTTATAAAACAAAAATAACTGAAATCAAAGATAGCGAAAATAATACTATTTTTCAGATGGAAAAATATGGGCTTAATAAATATTATTTTGAACCAGCCCAAGCGTCTGCTGGGAATTTATGGCTTGTTCTATTATCCAAAGTCGTAACAACCCACAAGCACAGCCCAAAAGAGGTAAAAGAAGGAGAAGAGCAAGAACCTATTTTAGCATATAAAATGGTATCTCCTATTGCAATAAGTGATAATCTAACACAATTTGACAAATGGAAAATGAAGTCAGCAATATGAAAAAAAAACGTATTTATAAGTGTTATTTAATGCTACTAATAATTTATGTTAACGAATTACCTAAAGTTTGGGGGCAAGAAGATACCAGTAATTATACATTAACCTATTCGCTCGCAAAAGATTGTTACAGAACGGTTTATGTATCAGATAAATACTACACCAAAATAATAAAATATGAAGATGAAGGTAAAAATTGCAAACAGGAAATAGCAGAATTATATGACCATCCTATGTCAAAATTTTTATTTAGCAATAGTGGAGGCTATTGGAAGCGCAAAAGATATAGTGATGCCCCCCTTGTCCGTTCAATCGGATGGGTATATTATCATGGACCGTTTCATGACGACCCTGTTTTTTTATTTGAGCCAGGCAATGATGGGGTCATGAGTGAGGAATACACCCTTTGGGGAGGTAAAATTAAGGTATTGGGCTATACTTATCTGGGTAATAATCCGTATTATCGGGTGTATCGTTTTGCAGGGTATTACAAAAAACATAAAAGACCTTCGTTTGAAATATTTTTTTGCCCTAAAATAGGGGTTATTCGCTATAAATATCGTTACAACAAGAGTTTGAAGCAGCTTTTGAGAAAAGAAAAGACATCAGCAGATATTAACTTGGTAAAAGTGAATGGTATTTTTATTGATGACTATGTGAAAACAAACCAATGTGTGAGTATTGGTTATGAAAATATAGATAAATAACAATACTCCGATTTTCAGGACTTCCCCGATTTTCAGGACTTCTTGCCTGTGGGGAGGGCTTGTGCGAAGTCCTAAAAAATAACAAAAAGTAAATTGATTTTCAAAAAATACTTCTCCCATTATTTCATTTTCGTTTCTTATTTCCTTTTCAACAAAACACAACCATGCCATACAGAAAAAATAAAGCTGACTATATTGTCAAGCCTGACAAATACAAGCACAAAAAGCCCAAATCCAATAACCCTTGGTCGCGCAATTATGACGACTCTGTAAAAGGCGAGGATACCTCTTTGTCCCAGCCTCAAGACTACTCACAAGGCTACCAAAATCCCTATGTACACACGCCAGATGCGCCTGTTTTTGATAGACCTTCTGTGCAAGACAATGAGGCAAATCTGCGTAACTTTATAGCAGATAGCAGCAAGCCTCCACATCTTCAAAATAGATGGAAACAGCAATCCTCAAAGCCCGATTTTTCGCAGCTTTCGGATAGGGAGAAGTGCTGTTGTGAGTCGAAGGGGGAGGATAATTCTGATTTAGAAAATATGGGTAAAGTGGAATATAGGTATGGCAAGGCATATCATGAGGAGAAGCCGATATGGAACAAAGCGAAGCAGCCTTGGGAGAAAAGTGCGTGGGAGGCGAGGAAAGATGGGGATAGAATGATGATGGGACATCGAAAAAGCCTTAGACATTTGTCTATAGATGAGGTGTTATTTCAATTTGATTTAAGCGGTTCCCCTGATAAAAAGGGAGGAATTATCTTATCATATAACTATGATTTTGAAAGCAAACAAGGCTCTATTTGGTATGAAAATAAATTATATGAAGAAACAGCCGAAAATGCCGAAACCTATAAAATAGCTATAGATAAATTTAAAATACCCATAGATAATTTACTATCTAAATCGGAGCTTGCCAGAAAGTTTTATCAAGATATGTTGAAGAAAAAAAAGGATACTCCTATTAGGGTAGTTATTGCAGAAGGTACATCAAGTTATTACCGAGAGTTAGATGTCCTAAAAATAGGCAAACAAGCTGCGCCTATTCGTTTGATAACAGGGATAGATACCCAACCGGATATTACGAATGATGTATTTCACGAACTATCTCATGCTTATATGCTATATATGGGCTTGATTGATGATGGGGATTATGAAATAACCATTAATGAGAACAATGTTATAATCGTAGATACTCATTATAAGTTAGCAGATTGTATAGGTAACAAAGGAGTTATACAGCGTTTTTATAATGAAGAAAAAGCTGTACATTGGGAAAACCTTTATAGGGTTGAACAAGGTTTGGTTTTACGACTTACCTATCCATATGATTTTCTTAGACACACCCCTTTTGACATCATACCTGTAGAGGTTATTCTTATTAGGGAAACCATGAATCATACCCATAAACGTATATTTAGCTATCCTCAATATGATTATGGAAAATAAAATGAAAATAAATACCCTGTTATCCTTATTTTTTTGTTTGTGTGGGTTTATTTCGCAGAAATTATGGGCTATTCCAAAGCATAGAGGAAGTTTTGTATCAGATACAAGTGTACAAAGCCTAAAAAGGCAGCTTTTTAGCGAAAGAAACCAGCGAGAAAATGAAAAGATGATGCAAATGACTCATTTTGATAAGATTAATATATATGCCGATTATTATCTTCAACCTTATTTGCCAACTTTGGCAAAGTGTCATCATTTTTTCATTATAGATTGCATGAAAACAGCATTTTCGGGGGAAGGGGGTATATATGTTTACATTGAAGAACAAAATAAGATATATGTAACGCATTTTAGCATAGTTTACACAGCAGGTGGAATAGAAAAACAGCTAATATATGATACCTTATCTTACAAAGAAATTTTTTGCCAACTGATTGCCGACCATAAAGCTGAATCTATTAGAATTACGCAAGTAAACAGATTAGGAGCGGATAAATGGAGTATTTCTACCTCCTTTTTTCCTTACCTCCTTTATTTTTTAGCGAAAGAGGACAATTTAGGGATGCTTGATAATGAAGAATACCATTTACGCACACAAATTGTATCTGCCCTTATCTCGCAATTAGATTCGCTTAATGCTACGTGGAAAGAATCGTATCAGAAATTACTGATGGCAAGTGCAATGATTTGGAGTACTGCCCCAAGTTGGCATCAGGTGGACTATCTTAACGCAGAAAAACCGCCTCATTTAGCCGATTTGGATAGTTTTCAGATGGTACTCTCTGCCAAATCATCTGCTTATCACGGAAAAGCATGGCTTTATATTCCTCAAAATGCTGCTATATATCAATACGTTTATTCTATAGACCAAGGCGAAAACTGCGACAAGGCTTTGTCTTGTACTTGGGCATGTAAACCACTGCATTCTTCTTGTGCATTGTTATATAGTGAAGTGTGTAAATTATCTTGTAACATTGTCAATTCTGAGGCAAATGAAAGGCAAATTTTGATAAATGCCTATAAAAAAATAGGATTGAAATGGGAAATTAACATAGCATTTATTCCCTTATTAGGCAAGGACTTTGGCTTTTTGTGTGGGCATTGAGGGTAGCCCTTGCCTGCCCGTTTTTCAGGACTAAAAAGCGTGTGCGCCCGCCCAATCCTGATTCTAACGAAATTTTTTAGATGCTTGATTATCAATCGCTATTGAGGTTGTTAGACAAAACTTCTTGCCTGTGGCGCAGGGCTTGTGCGTAGTCCTGAAAAATAACAAAAAGTAAACTATTTTTCAAAAAATACTTCTCCCATTATTTCATTTTCAACAAAATCCAACTATGCCATACAGAAAAAATAAAGCGGACTATATTGTCAAGCCTGACAAATACAAGCACAAAAAGCCCAAATCTAATAATCCTTGGTCTCGCAACTATGACGACTCGCCCGAAGATAATGGCGGTTCTTTTTCCCAGCCTCAAGACTACTCTAAAGGCTACGTAAATCCGTATGTGAATACGCCAGATGCGCCTGTTTTCGATAGACCTTCTATACAAGACAACGAGGCGAATCTGCGAAGCTTTATGGCAGATAGCAACAAGCCGCCACATCTTCAAAACAGATGGAAAAAGCAGCCCTCAAAGCCCGATTTTTCGCAGCTTTCGGATAGGGAGAAGTGCTGTTGTGAGCCGAAGGAGGAGGAGTTTGATTTTGATATAAACGAAAACTACAAATTACCTCATAGCAAAGCTGGGCAAGCGTTTGGAGATAATGACTTTCTCTCAAAGAACAAAAGACCTATTTGGGAGAGGGCAGTAAGAGAGCGGTTAAAAGATCGATTGGGAGTTAAAGAAATATACCTCCAAGATATTGCAGATACTTATAGGCAGGATTTGTGTCAGTGTATCCAAAATGTAGAACTTATTATCGAGATGGCTAAAGAGAAAAAAGATGATTATGAACTATATGAAAAAATGCTTAAAGAACTCATTCAGGGAAAAGCTGAACTGGAATTTATTCTGGAAACCATCACCCAAAATGGTATAAAGGTCAAAATAAGTCCTGTACACTTTAATGGTACTACTGCGTTAAAAATGCGTAGCAAAACAATTATTATAGAAGTTAATAGTTCAACTGTAGCTGGCGAGTTAAAATTGAATCTATCTAATTTAGCGCATGAATTGGCACATCTATTTTATTTTCTAAGTGGTACAGAAGCCGCTTCAACGCCAAATTACGCCATAGAAACCCATGATGTTTATGATGAGCTTGATGCTTATATCAGAGAAAGATCTGTTGAGCATACAAGGCTCTTAAATCCCAATATTTATACCGATAAATATGGGGATAGAGCAGGAGAAGTGATATAAGTAGTACAGACTAAATAAACAAGGTTAAGATATTGGTTGTATTGCTGGTGCAAGCGTCCGCTTGTACCTCCTTTCT
>JAYUZN010000784.1:0-5655 GCA_043751755.1 Bacteroidota bacterium
ACATATTGCCCTTTTGGGAGGGCTGTTTTTGTCGAAGACAAAAACGGGTGGGTTATCGTGCCTGATACCAAATTGTTAATTTATTCTTTCTTCCTTCCCAATGGTAATTTCTACCAATATAGCCCTTTATAATTACCAAGAAATTACTCTTTCACCACCTTCCTGGTAATTTCCTCCCCCGTCCTTAGCTTAACAGAAACAAAATAAACGCCCTTTAGTTCAGGCATTTCTATTGCCAAAAGTTGAGAATATTTATATTTTTGGATAAAGAGTTGTTGTCCTATCAAAGAGGTGATTTTTACTTCTGCTATTTCATATTCCGCGCCTACGTCTATTGTCAAAATGCCTGTTGTGGGATTAGGGTAGGCTTTGACTTGCTTTGAGAAAAGATAATCATCTACTCCTGCATTTAGGATTGTATAGCAATTTGAAAAACCGTAGCATCCATCAAAGAATCCACCAACTTGTATTTCAACAGCATAACTGCCATTCTGAGAAGGTGTAAATGACTGGTTAGTAGCACCAGGAATAATCCCACCATTACTACAATCATGCCACCAATATATAGCCCCGCTTTCATTGGAAATAAGGGTATTTCCGTTACGTGTGATGCTTGTATCTATATAAATAACCCATAAATCTACATGATAAATTATGCCACAAATTCCCCACGAAGGGTCCAACCAATCATAATTGGAACTTGTATAATATGTTTGCCCTGTATGCGGGTCACTGTAAGGACCACAAGAGGTTATGAAATCATCTAACTCAGCTGGCCATGAGATATAATAAGAAGTGGTTATATGAGTAACACATCCTAAAGAGTCTATATAAGTAGAATCACAATCGCCATCTGTATAATGAGTTATACCATGACAAATATAAGAATTACATGCATTCAAATTATTGTAAAGGTGTTGTGTATAACCCAAATTCAAATTCAAGGTAACTAAGCTGTCGCAACCTGTGGTATTAGTAAAAGTTTGGGTATAAATACCACTTGTTGTATAATTTTGATTACCCCACGAATAAACATCACATCCATAATCATAAAAAGAAGAAGAATCATTACTGACTAATGTTAAGTTTATGGTAAGCACACTATCACAACCTGCTGAATTCGTAAGAGTTTGGGTATAAATCCCGCTTGTCGTATAAGTTTGTCCATTTATTGTATAAGCACCACAAGCCGTTTGAGTAAGGGTATCATAAGTGGTATAATTAAGGCTTAGGTTAAGGGTTATTAGGCTATCGCATCCTGCTGCATTTGTGAGGATTTGTGTATATATTCCAGATGCGGTATAGGTTTGACCGTTAAGGGTAAAGGTTAAGGAATTACAAGCAGTTTGGTTAATGAGGGTATCTGTGGAATTATTTATCGTAAGGTTTAAAGTAAGTAAACTATCACATCCTTGTGCATTTGTGAGGGCTTGTTGATAAACACCACTTGAATAATAGGTTTGACCGTTTAAGGTATAGGAATTGCAAGCCGTTTGAGTAGTTGTGCCTGTTGTGGGGGTATTTATCGTTAGCATTAAAGTAATGGCACTATCGCAACCTGCGATTGCTTGTGTGTAAATGCCACTTGAGGTGTAGGTTTGTGCATTTAACGTATAATATTGGCAAGCTGTTTCTATTAAGGTGTCCGTTCCTATATTACTTATCGTTAAATTCAAGTAAACTATGCTGTCGCAATTATGGCTATTGGTAAAATAATGGGGATAATTTCCACTTGTTGAATAAGTTTGCCCATTGAAAGCAAAAGTATCGCAAGCAATTTGATTTAGGGTGCTATCTGTGCTATGATTTATCGTTAGATTTAAGGTTAATGTACTATCACAGCCTAAGGCATTTATCAGTGTTTGTGTGTATGTACCACTTGAGGTAAAGCTTTGCCCATTTATGGTAGCCGAATCACAAGTTGTTTGAATTAGCGTATCGTAATTACTATGATTTATGCTTAGATTTAAGATAAGTATGCTATCACAACCGAAGGCAGTTATTAAGGTTTGGGTATAGTTACCGCTCATTGTATAAGTTTGTCCATTAGCTGTATAGAAATCACAAGCACTTATTGTAAGGGTATCATAACTTGTTTTACATATCATCTTATGGACGAAAATATCATTATTCCCTGCGGAATTAAGCGTAAATATTCCATTATCTGGGTCAAAATCTACTGTATCCTCATAAGAACCTGTCGTAAAAATATTACCTATTACATCTACAGAAAGAGAATTTCCTTGATCCTGTCCTATTCCTCCCATTGCTCCTGTCCAAATAAAATTACCTGAAGCACTTAATTTTGAAATGAATATATCATAAACTCCAGCAGAGATAATAGGATAAGTTCCTATTCCAGGGTCAAAATCTACGCTATCTTGAAAATATCCTGTAGTACAGATATTCCCTTGTGGGTCTAAAGCAAGGGAAATGCCTATATCATCAGCAGTACCTCCCATTGTTTTTGCCCAGATAAAATTGCCCGAATTGTCTAATTTACTCATAAAAATATCCTTCATACCTTGTGAGGTACGAGTATATACGCCATTATTGGGGTCAAAGTCAGCAGTTCCTTCAAATACCCCTGTAGTATATACATTTCCTTGAGAATCCAATGCAAGGGAATTTCCTATATCTGTAAAACCTCCTCCTACGCCTTTCGCCCAAATTAAATTTCCTGCTCCATTAAATTTAGTCATAAAAACATCGCTTCCTCCTGCTGAAATAAGATTAAACGTATTAACACCTGGGTCAAAATCAACTGCTCCCGTAAAATAACCCGTTATATATATATTCCCTGCGGCATCATGTTTAATCGCGTTTCCGACCTCATTACTTGTTCCGCCCATTTTTTTCGCCCAAACAAAGTTTCCTGTATTATCTAATTTTGAAATGAAAATATCTGTGCTTCCTACTGAATTAAGGTTATAAGTATTAATACCAGGGTCAAAATCTGCAATGACATTAAAAGAGCCTGTTGTGTAAACATTTCCTAAAGTATCTAAGGTAATGGCATTGACTACTTCGCTACTCGTTCCTCCCATTGATTTAGCCCAAATTAAATTCCCTGCTCCATTGAATTTAGCTATAAAAACATCGCTTCCTCCTGCAGAACTAAGGTTATAAGTATTAAAGCTTGGGTCAAAATCAACAGTATTCCAAAACCAGCCTGTAATATATATATTCCCTGCTACATCTAACTTTATAGCGTTTCCCACATCTGTATTACTATTTGTTCCGCCTATTCTTTTTGCCCAAACTAAGTTTCCTGATGCATCTAATTTGGAAATAAAAATATCACCGCCTCCTCCTGCTGTAAGATTAAACGTATTAACACCAGGGTCAAAATCGACTGTGCCTTCAAAATAACCTGTTGTATAAACATTTCCGAATGAGTCTGTAATAATGGAATTGCCTACGTCCGAGTTAGTCCCTCCCATCTTCTTCGCCCAGTCAAGCGCTTGTGAATAGGCTATGTTTGCTATGAAAGCAAAAATGAAAGTTAAGATAATGTGTTTCATATTGTCAAGGTGTTAATGGTTGCAAAGGATATATTTTGTAGGAATGTTTATGTTGGAAATAATGGTAAATGACTAAGATTTGTTTTGGCAAAGATACATGCTTTTTCAATACAAGATATTAGAAATGTATTAGAAAAAAAAAATGAGGTTTTTGGGGGGACAATTTTTGGGGAGAAATTTATGAGAGAAGGGTGGCGAACTTTTGAAAAGTGCGCCACCAGATGAAACGCCAACGGCATCAGTCATATATATTCATAAAAAAATTATTTTGATATTGTAACCATAGTGGTGCATTTTTATTGCCCTGTTCTATCCCTGCATTATATTTTATTGCCCCCAAGTACCTATTTTCTTTTTCTAAATGCCTGAAAATTTGACTCAAGAAGGTATGTTCTTCAATTTTGGTAAGGCGCATTTTCATATAATTCTGCGCACCTTGTATTGTACCATCTTTAGCTCGACAACCCCTATACTTGGGAATGAATTTTCTTTCTTGATATCTTACCCACTCATTATCAACAGTTATCCCATTATTTTTATAGGATATATCTAAGGTATGGAAAACTTCTTGTCCATTGATTTGTAGTTTAGCGATAGGATAAAGTTTATCTTTTAATTTGGCAACGCCCGCTAAGTTTTCGCTATATATCATGGCACCTTCTTCGCAATCAATATCAGAACCCGTCATAAACCAAAAAAGATAGGTATTTTTATTACCTCTATCATGTAAGAGAAAGCAAGGAAGCTCATTTTGGCAACAAAGCCGAGAAGTGTCAGCAAAACAAGTCATTTTGGCAATGATATACTCCTTATAAAAGTAGCAATTTAAGTCGTAATTTCCCATAAAAGGCTCTCGCTCTATATACCTTATTTTTGTGAGGATACTATCCTTATTGTAGTAAATTTCATAGGTATTTTTACCATTAGTGTATTGATTATTCCCTTCAAAAGTATAGAAATTAAAGTCAGTACACGTTTTCGTGTAACTATACTTATTTTGAGTTTCTATTTTTCCCAAAAGATTAAAAATGGTCAGATAGGTTTCATCAATTCCGGCACGATTCCCTGATACTATTGGGCTATTAAAGTGTATTTTTGGCAAGCTATCCTTACGATTATCTTGATTTATGCTTACTTTTGGTGAGGTTATACTTGTCGTTTTGTTTGGATAATTACAACCTATTGACAAAATGATATATGCTATTATTATCTTGTTCATGGAATTTTTCTAATAAATTTTTACGATATTTGAATGAAACCTTCTTCTTTCCGTATAATTACGCTACTAATTGTCGTGTTATACGAACCATACTTACTTTGTACAATCTTTAAACCGCCCTGCTTGTAACCTATACAACTTTTACTAAAGTTATAAATATCTGTATCAAAAGGCACATCATAATCGTAATTCATTTCTACCGAATTACCCTTATCTGTTCCTCTAAGAGATTGCGCGCTACTGAATAAAAATACATAGTTATAAATACGGTTAGTAGTAGCGGCAGAAAGTTTATCTAAGATATTAGGAAGGGTTTGATTTGCGCTTGCAAGGCAGCAAGCAACGAAAGCTAAGTTAGCATTATTATTACCCGTTTGAAATATCTGCACAAATGTATTCATGACGCTATTTACGTCTGTTTTTCCATAATATAAGGTTTCGTCAATGGGTCGAACACCTCCTGGCTCATTTGTGCCATATTTCCCCTTGTAGTATGTGGCAAAATCTGCCGAAAAAGCAATAGCTGGTTTGCCATCTTCATTTACCGCAAATTTAACGTATCCGCCTATTCTATCAGCTCCAAATTCGCTGTTAACGCTATTTCCATGTGTATTAATCACTAAATTATCCCATCTATGGGTTTTGAGATGCTCTATAAACATCTTATCGCTTAGGCTATTTACATGGAAAACAGTCCATCTCCCTTCAATTGTTTTTGTCCCACCCTCAATATTGAAATTTTCATTAACACTTACATATACATTCGTTTCTATCGTGTTTGCAATAAACGTTTTTTTCCCTTTCCCCATCATTCTATCTCCGTCCTTTCTCGCCTCCCACGCACTTTTTTCCCAAGGCTGCTTCGCTTTGTTCCATATCGGCTTCTCCTCATGATATGCCTTGCCATACCTG
>JAYUZN010000785.1:0-1506 GCA_043751755.1 Bacteroidota bacterium
TCTATATCACGAAAGGACATTGTTTTTGTAATTAGCGGATTCTGCTACTATAGGGTTCACTTTTTTGAGCGAACCATCATTGTATTCAAATAGAATAACATTCTCTAACAAATGTGCAATTTTTTCATTAAAATCGGTAGGTTTACCTTTTTCATTATTTTCTTTGATGATTTTCAGCTCTTTAAAATCAGCCGTTGTCAGATATTGAACAGCCTCGGTAGCAAGGTTTTGAATGGCTTTTTGCAAGGCATTTGCATCAATTTGTTTCTTTTTTCTATCAGAATAGGTATATGCGCGTCCAATTATGCGCAGCAATTCTCGTGGAGAACCGCCAGAATACGTGATAACCGTATCTTTTAACGCCTCATCTTCCCAAAGATAGGCTTCTATTCTCGCATCTATATATTGACGAAAAACCTTATAAGCAGCCTCAATAGGCTGATGATGAATATCTTGTACTTTTACGAAAGGGAACATTTTGACTGTGGCAAATTGCTCCAATTGTCGTCTTTCTTTCATCAATTCTATGGGTAAGGTAAAAATAGTGTTTACCTTTATTTCTTGCAAACGTCCAGACTCATCTAAGATAATTTTGCGGCGAATATCGCTTGTTAGGGTTTTTTCCAAACCATCTATAATAAATAAAATCTCCTGCGCAATGCCATAATGACGTAATTGTAAGGTAGTCTCTTCCACAAATTCGTTAAATTTTGACTTAAACAAGGGGAAATTCTGCCTAAAAACTTGGCGTACTTTATCCGCTCTTTCATAACTCGCAGCAAACATTGCCTTGATATTGCCAATAATTCCCAAAATCTGTGCAACTAATGAAATGCCATTTTCGGGCGTTCCTAAGCCAATTTCAAGGCTTCCTTCGGTCTTAAAAGTGCTATTTACTTCTTTGGCGCGCTCCGAAAACCAATTTTTCAAAGAATGTAACACGCTATCCGATAACTGCAACTGCTCTCTTTTTTGACTTTCTTCTAACAATCTTTCCATTTGAAAAATGAGAATGTCCATATATTCCATGTTATTCTTGTTCAACCCTTCATCTATATTGCAAGTTATCACAAAAAAACCTTGAGAATGATGCAATTCTTTTGCATATCTTGCCAATTCTGAAGTTTTGCCAGAGCCTCTCATGCCCCCTAAAAACAGAATTTCCCGCGCATGAATATCTGTATAACATCTTTTTTCTTCTATGTTATAATTCAAAAAATCATAAATAATAAAATCTCCAAATTCTCCTCTCAAACCTGACATATCTGTAAAAAAAGGATGCTCAGGCGCAACAGGCTCATTAAATTGAACGGCTTGCGGAATTTGGTGGAATAAGGTCGCTTTGAATGACATATTATAAATGTGTGGCGAAAGTTGCACAAAGTTAGCGGTTTTTACGAATATTTACCTGCTGTAAAGAAAAAAGAGCTAAATTTTTCGCTTTTGAGCCTAAAAAACCGCAAAGTTCGCAAAGGAAGCCCACGCAAAGGGCGCAAAGTCGGCAAT
>JAYUZN010000786.1:0-1952 GCA_043751755.1 Bacteroidota bacterium
ACTGCTAACTGCTAACTGTTCACTGCTAACTGCTAACTGTTCACTGCTAACTGCTAACTGTTCACTGCTCACTGCTAACTGTTCACTGCTCACTAAACCCGTTTTTGGGGAAAATGTTTTCTCATGCTCTTTTGGATTGTGGACAGGCTAACGTATAACGTAGCTGCCATTTTTTAAATGGCAGTGCAGGGCTGCTATTTAGAAAATAGCAGCTACGAAATCAAACATGTAGCTTTTACCCCTACATATTTTTTATTTTTATTTCATTATTTTTAAATAAATTCCTTACCTTTGCAACGGCAAAAAATATTTATAGGAAGGAATTACAGGTTTTTTGCTCAAATTATTCATAGTCAATATTTTATGCATTCACCAATGAAAAAGACTTTATATTTTTGGGGGCTGATAGGGTTTATTGTGAGCGTTTTATTTGTGCAGGCTTGTGGAGGTAAATCCAAAACAGAGGAGGAACGTAAAATTGCGATTGAAGACAGTATTCGGAAAGCGACTACGCAAGCTACTACTTACCATGTCGATATGAATAGAGACCCCAAAAATCTTTCTATGCAAAAAGTATGGGGCTATCGGGTACAGATTTTTACAGGGAAAAACAGAGATGAGGCTTCCAAAATGAAAGCCTTGTTTATCAATCTTTTCCCTGATGTGGACAATTATTTAGTCTATGAAGAACCGAATTATAAAGTGCGAGTAGGAGATTTTTTGGCAAAAATAGGAGCAAGAGAGTTGTGCGAAAAAGTGAATAAAAACGCTACCCTCAATGGGGCTTTTGTGGTAAAAAGCATGGTAAATGCCGTTATCCCGCCGCCCCCTGCGGACACCGTTGGAGACGACCAATTAGTATATTACACCTTGATAGATTCCACAGGCAAAGAGTACCAAGTTCCTGTGTTAAAAACGAGTAGCATGGCAATTGAGCAAGAAAAAGATACCACAGCTGCAGCGGAAATGAAGGTGGAAATGACTTCTCAAACCGTAGAAGTCATCAATGCGCAAAAAAAAGAGAGCGAAAAAGTGGCAGCGGAAACCAAAGCTACCGAGCTAAAAAACAAAATCGCGGAGGAGAAATTTAAACGCAATTGACCGTAGCTGCCATTTTCTAAATGGCAAAAATGAAGGACTTTCCAAGTCTATAGACTTGGAAAGTCCTTCATTTTTTATGCAAAGCCCGCAGGTCCCCCTCCTCCATACATAGGCGGCGGTGGCAAAGGCGGATTCTGCATAGGAACTTCTATTTTCCCAAACACCTTTTCGTAGCGTTCGATATTATCTTTGAGTGCCAACAACAGCTGTTTTGCATGAACAGGTGCAGTTATAACACGCGATTTTACAACAGCTTTGGGCGTACCCGGAAGCATTTGAATAAAATCTAAAATAAATTCTGCATGAGAATGTGCAATAGATGCAATGTTTATGTAGATACCTTCTGCCACTTCGGGCGATAAATCTACCGTGATAGGTGGTTCGTTTTGTGCCATATTGAAAATGAGAAAAATTTCGCGCAGATTTTCGCAGATGAAAGACACAGATTAACACAGATAAAACCATTTGCGAGAATCTGCATGAAACATACAAATTTCGCCACAAAGGTACTTTTTTTTGCACAAACCCCCAAAAAACACTCCTCAAATAGGTAATATTTCAATTAAATTTGTATATATTGGAATAAATATAGACTTTTGTAAAACATCTTTGTTTTATTCGGACAAAGTAACGAAAACTGTATATATCTTTATGATTATTTTCAATAATATGAAACAATCTTTATTTATCGTACTATTAATGGTGATAGTGCTGCCACTTTCTGCACAGAGAGACAAAAAAACGCCACTTTCGCCTTGTACTTACCACAAACGTTGGGGTTTTTGCGACTCTCGCGGCGATGTTGTTATCCCTTATTCTTATCAAGATGTAAGCCTTTTCAAAGACGGAAA
>JAYUZN010000787.1:0-4417 GCA_043751755.1 Bacteroidota bacterium
TTTTCTCCCAAAAATAAATAAACCGCAATATCTGCACCATTTGCGTGAAAAATCCTATCTTGCGCTTTCAATTAGACGGCAACATAGTGATTTTATAAATCAATTTATATTTAATAGCGTGGCGCACTTTTGAAAAGTGCGCCACGCTTCAAACCTACAAACAATTTGAATTGTATGACGGAAAAAATCGAAGCATTTCGCAAAAAAATGGCGAATCCTTTTTTGTATCGCTTGTTTTTATGGACAAAATTGCCTGCCGCTTTTTGGTCGGGCTTGCGTGTCAAATACATTGATTATGAGCGCGCTGAGATTACGATTCCCTTCAAAAGACTTACGCAAAACCCGTTTCGTTCTACCTATTTTGCGTCTTTGTCTATGGCAGCAGAAATGGCAACAGGTGTTTTGGCTTCTATGGCAATTCAAGGAGATGAGCCGATTTCGATGCTTTTGGTCAAAATAGAAGGCGGATTTACCAAAAAAGCAGTAGGACTTACGACTTTTACCTGCTTAGATGGCAAAAAAATCTTTGAAGTCGTAGAAAAAACGCGCGCTACAGGCGAAGGAGTGATGGTAGATTGCGAAAGTATTGGCAGAAATGAGCAAGGTGAGGAAGTGTGTCGTTTTCAAATAAGGTGGTCTTTTAAGGCAAAAAAGAAGAAATAACCCTTATATATGCAGCAAAAACTCGCTATTCTTTCTGCCTCCCTCAACGGCAAACTCCTCTATGATGACATGACACGCAGCATATATGCCACAGATGCGTCTTTATATCGAGAGTTGCCGCTTGCTGTTGCCTATCCCAAAGATGACGAAGACATTGTGCAGCTTATCCATTTTGCGCAGCAAGAAAAAACAGGCTTAATCCCACGCACAGCAGGCACTTCTCTTGCAGGACAGTGTGTAGGCAGTGGAATTGTGATAGATACAAGCCATTATTTGAACAAAATCTTGCACTTAGACGAGCTAAACGGACGTGTAACGGTACAACCCGGTGTTGTCCGAGATGAATTGAATCGCTATCTCAAACCTTATGGCTTCTTTTTCGGACCAAACACTTCTACTGCGAATCGTGCCATGATAGGAGGCATGGTCGGCAACAATTCAAGTGGTGCGTACTCGATTGTATATGGCGTAACAAGGGATTATGTGGAGGAAATCAAAGGCTTTTTGAGTGACGGCAGCCCTGTACATTTCAAAGATTTGAATGAGGAGGAGTTTTTGGCAAAACAAAAGGGAGATAGCTTAGAAAATGGTATTTATCGCCAATTAGCTGCGCAGTTAAGCAAGGCAGAAGTTCAAGCAGAAATAAAAACCCATTTTCCCAAACCAGAAATACATCGCAGAAACACAGGCTATGCGATAGATAAGTTATTGGAAATGAAACCTTTTTCTCCCGAAGGAAAAGACCTTAACCTTTCAAAACTCATCGCAGGTTCGGAAGGTACGCTTATGTGTATGACCGAGATTACTTTGCGGCTTGATAAGCTCCCTCCCAAGCATGAGGTAATGGTTGCTATTCACTATGCTACCCTTCAAAATGCCTTGCAATCTGTTACGAGCATCATGGAATATAAGCCGCGCGCCGTAGAATTGATGGACAAAAAAGTATTGGATTGTACCAAAGAAAATATTGAGCAAAACAAAAACCGTTTTTTTATAGAAGGCGACCCTGCAGCTATTTTGATGGTAGAAATAGGGGCAGACACGCAAGAAGAGGCAATTGCTAATGCAGATAACATGGTGGCAACTTTAACAGAAAAGCAATACGGCTATCATTTTCCCTATCTATTTCCGCCAGATAGCCACAAGGCGATGGAATTGCGCAAGGCAGGTCTCGGACTTCTTTCTAATATAAAAGGAGAGGCGCGCCCCATTGAATTTATTGAAGATACAGCCGTAAAAGTGGAAGATTTAGCGGATTATATTGCAGAGTTTGATGCCATGATGCAGGCTAAATATGCGCAAAACCCCGTTTACTACGCACATGCAGGGGCAGGAGAGTTGCATATTCGCCCATTAGTCAATTTGAAAACGGCAGAAGGGCTGCAGATGTTTAAAGACATTGCTCAAGATTCGGCTGTATTGGTCAAAAAGTATGGCGGTTCCTTGAGCGGCGAACATGGAGACGGACGGGTGCGGGCTGCATTTATTCCATTGATGTTGGGAGAAAAAAATTATGCCTTACTGAAGCAAATCAAATATACTTGGGACGTAAATAATATCTTCAATCCCGGGAAAATAATAGACGCACTGCCAATAGAAGCAGGGTTGAGAGACGTATATCCGCCTGTGGAAAAGGTGGAAACTTTGTTTGATTTTAGCGAAACTGATGGCATATTAAATGCTGTGGAGAAGTGCAGAGGCTCCGCAGATTGCCGCAAGCCGCATACAGCAGGGGGCGTAATGTGTCCTTCTTATATGGCAAGCAAGGACGAAAAAGACACGACTCGCGCAAGGGCAAATATTCTCAAAGACTTCTTGATTCATTCTCCTCAAAAGAACAAGTTTGACCATAAGGAAATTATGCAAGTCATGGATTTATGCCTTTCTTGCAAAGGCTGCAAGTCCGAATGTCCTTCAAATGTGGACATGGCAACGATGAAAGCCGAGTTTTTGTATCAATATTATAAGTCAAACAAAACACCTTTCTACGTAAAAGCGATGGCAAATATCGCCCGCCTCAATCGCTTAGGCATGGTATTTCCTGCTTTAACCAATTTCTTTCTTGCTAATAAAGTAACAAGTTCTATCTTAAAAAAAGTGCTTCATGTTGCGCCTGAAAGAAATTTGCCTTTGTTGGGAAAAGAAAGTGTAAGGAAATGGTTTTCGGGTAGCCCTTTACCATGGCAAAGGGCTATAAAAGAACGCAAAATATATTTTTTCGCAGACGAATTTACCAATTACAATGACGTAGAAATAGGCAAAAAAGCCCTTTTATTGTTACACAAATTAGGCTATCAAATAGAAATCCCTGACCATGTAGAAAGTGGGCGGGCATACATTTCCAAAGGTCTATTACAGCAAGCCCAAAATTTAGCGAATCAAAACTTCGATTTATTAGCAGATAAAATCAGTGAAAACACGCCTTTAATCGGCTTAGAACCTTCTGCAATTCTCACATTTCGTGATGAGTTTCCGCGCCTTGTAAGCCCCGAAAAGCGAGAAAGAGCCAAAGAAATGGCAAAACACGTTTATTTGATAGATGAGTTTTTAGCAGCAGAAATGGCGGCAGGAAAAATAGAAAAAGCTTTATTTTCTACAGAGAAAAAAAACATTGTCCTACATGGGCATTGTCACCAAAAAGCCCTTTCCGAAGTGCGATATACGGCAGAAATCTTATCATTTCCGCCGAATTACAGCGTAACAACGCTTGCAACAGGCTGCTGCGGCATGGCAGGTTCTTTCGGATATGAGGCAGAGCATTATGAAATGAGCATAAGCATTGGGAACTTGGTCTTATTTCCTGCCTTGAAAAAGATAGACAAAGAAACCCTCATTGCAGCCGTTGGCACGAGTTGCCGCCATCAAATCGCAGATGGGGTAGGAAGAAAGGCATTGCACCCTGTAGAGATATTGTGGGAGGCGTTGGGTTAGACTGGGCTTGTATATTTCGGAGAATTTATCCCGTTCAAAGCATAATTCTTTTTCTGTGTGGTTCGTAGGGCGTTTTTTTTTAACTGCCTTAAAATTTGTATGTTTGCACTTCAATTCGTAGCATACGAACTTCACATAATTTTTACAACTAAATAAACCAATTTTTAATGAAAAAGGTATTCAAAATCAGTGCATTAGCACTTGTTTGTATGGCTGCAATAGCGATTGCAGCCTGTAATCCCTGCGACAGTAGCAGCGTGCCGGGCTATATGGACATTAAAGGGTTTGCGCCTAAAAATAGCAATCTCACCACCTTGTCCAATCTCAATGCAAATGATTCCATTCTCTGGAGTAAGTTTGGCATCAATTTCCATTTTGAGGTGAGTTTTGTAGCAGATAATTCAATGCCTCATTACGATTTTTCTTTGTTCAATCGGGCTTATGCAAAATGCACGTTGCCTGACCCAGGTAACTTAGGTTCAAAGGAAAAAATTACTAATATGCACATTATCACCTTGTTAGATTATGATAGTACGCATGTTGCAAATGACACAATTGATGACTTGTTTATGATAAAAAATGAGTTGAGAGAGGTAGATATTCCCGATTTTATAACGATTCAAGGGAAAATTTATGGCGCAAATACCAACTATTTTGAGCCTACACGCCAGCCTACGACAGCACGTAATGCCCAGTTCAAAATTGTGATGGACTTGGATAGCGGAGAGCATTATGAAGGAACAACGGAGGTCATAAAATTGACTTTGTAAGGTTTCGGCGTTTTTGTAGCGTGGCGCACCTTTGAAAGGTGCGCCACGCTGCA
>JAYUZN010000788.1:0-6935 GCA_043751755.1 Bacteroidota bacterium
ATTTCTCATTTCTCATTTCTCATTTTTCATTTTTCATTTTTCATTTCCTATCGTGGGTTTCAAAAAATACAAAACAACCAGTGATGTCCTCAATGCCTATCAAATCAGCATTGAAAAAGCAGCTATTATCAAAGATTGCCCAAAAGTGGATATGCCTGAAGTTTTGAAAATAGAATTGGACTATGTAATGGAAAATCTGCCTTACAAAGTTTCCGAAGCTTCGATTCGAGAGATGATAATGTTTCCGATTTTGAAAGAAGTTTGGCGCAAATATGATGATACTTTGATGCTTTGGGCAAATAAAACGATTTTTTATGACAAAGAATTAACGGGCATTCCAGACTATATTATAACGAAGCAGTCACATTTGGGAAAAACGGTGTTTGGAAAACCGCTTATGGCTGTGGTAGAGGCAAAAAAAGATGATTTTGAAGGCGGATGGGCGCAATGTTTGTTGGAAATGTACACCATTCAAAGAATGAATAACAATGAGGAAACGCCGATTTTTGGCATTGTGAGCAATGGCCATAATTGGGAATTTGGGCGGCTGCAACATCAACTTTTTACGGATAATAAGACGGTTTATAATATCGAACATAAAGACGCACTTTTTTCTGCAATAGCTTGCTTTTTTGAGCTTTGTAGGCTGAATATGGGAAATTGAGTTCGAGTTGCTCGCAGATTTTCGCAGATAAAAGCAGATGTCGCAGATGTATTATTTTTTATTTTTCAATTCTCATTTTTCAAATACTCATGTCTAATTTTAGGAACTGGACACTTACAAAACTTAACAAACGATTTCAGTTAGAACGGCTTATCGAAATGCCGCTACTAAGGGAATGGATAAGTGCGGCTAAAACGGAAATAAGTGAAACAGACCGTTATTTTTTGCATAGAATCCAAGAAAATTTGATAGAGAATTTATATAATTGGAATGAGCAAGAACTTAGTACAGGCTTTATCGGTCCGATACTCGCATGGGTAAAGTTTACGGATAAATACTCTAATTTGTTTGAAGAACGGGCATTTGTGGGGGTCGTAGAAGGAGAAGAACTTTCAGGAGAGCCTGATGCAATGATTGCTTGGGGGCGAGATGAGCCAGAAAAGCCTTTTTTTTGTTTTAATGAATATAAAAAAGAGATAGACCCAAACGGCGACCCTGTAGGGCAATGCTTGGCGGCAATGTTAGCAGCAGAATCTATTAATGAATATCGCTATCCGATATATGGCATGTATGTAGCAGGACAAAATTGGCATTTTATGGTACTTAAAAATAAGCAATACGCCGTAAGTCCTCCCTATTCTGCCACTACAGACAAAATAGTTGAAATTTATCAAAACTTGCTTTGGCTAAAAGCGCGAATAAAGGAAATTGTGAAGGAAGAATTAACGTTAAAAAACGAAATAAAATGACAACAGAACCTATAAAGTATATCACAAAAGTAAGCATCACAAATCTTTGGCAGAGGTTTGATATGGAGTGGAATCTATTTCCTGATGTGAATATTTTGGCAGGTATTAATGGAAGTGGAAAAACGACTATTTTGAACTTGATTTATGATATTATAAAGGGCTACAGAATCGCAAATAGATTTCAAATGGAGGAAGATATTGCTGAAGAAGCAAAGGTGTTATTTAGTGATGAGACCTACTGTTCTTTTAAACTAGAAGAAGGAGATATTCATACAACAGGGGGCTTCTTTGCAAATGTGGAGATAATAGGTTCTTTTGACCAAAAACTCAAACCTTCCGAAGCAATAGAAAAACTCTCTGATGAAAAGGTCAAAACAGAATTAGATTGGGAAATATATCATTTACAAAAAGAATACCTTGATTATCAATTAAATATAAGTAAAAGAAAAGATGACATTTTAGAAAAAAGCCAAGATGCAAAAACAGACATTGCGAAAGTAAGGTATCCTCAAAATCGTTTTTGGGAAATGATAGATACTTTATTTTATGCTACAGGCAAAAAAGTAGATAGAAAGAAAAATGAAATCAGTTTTCTGACCTTAGAAGGGAAAGAATTGACGGCTTACCAGCTTTCTGCGGGAGAAAAACAGTTGATAATCATCTTATTAACGGTACTTGTACAAGATAATGAGCAAGGCATTTTGTTGATGGACGAGCCAGAACTTTCTTTGCATATAGATTGGCAGAAAAAATTGATAGGGTTTATTCGAGAATTAAATCCCAATCTTCAATTGATTGTTGCGACACATTCGCCTGCCATCATTATGGAAGGTTGGTTAGATAAAGTATTTGAAATCAGCGATATAACTACAAAAGACCGTTCAAAAGTAAATGCCAACGCTTAAAGAAAATCTTAATACAGATTATTGGGGCGCATTTGCACATTTGTTGCCAAAGTCGCTTGCAAAGCCTGTGCTTGTGTATGTGGAAAGTGAGGCTGATATTGCTTTTTGGCGAAATATTTTGCACATTTATGAAAATAGTAGCATAAGATTTGAGATACAATTACCCTCAAATACTTCATTTTCAAAGGGTAAACAAAAGGCATTAGACAGTGGAAAAGCCATTTTTGAGCATTTAACAATAGATAACTTAGGGGCATATTTGGTAGTTTGCATAGACAGTGATTATGATTTTTTATTGGAAAAATATTCAGAAAAGGCGCAACAAATCCATGAAAATAAGTATATTTTTCAAACTTATACTTATTCTACCGAAAATTTGAAATGTTATGCGGAGTCGCTTCATGCAATTTGTGTAACAACGACTTTGAATGATAGCCCAAAAATAGATTTTCCCGCACTGTTAAAGCACTTTTCTGCTATTATTTATGAGTTGTTTTTGTGGAACTTATATTTTTATAGTAAAAAAGAAGAAGCTCATTTTGCTATGTCTGATTTTTGTAATACTATCAAAATATTGGCACAACCTAAACCAGACGACTATGTAAAAGAGGTGGCAAAAGCATTGGAAAGGATTGAAAATAAAGTAAAATAGAAATTACAACAGTTATAAAATACATTTTTGAATGAAAAAATAGGCGTTAAAAAATTAGGAGAAGAATTGAAAATGAAGGGTTTAGAGGATTCAACAGCTTATTTATTCATTCAAGGACATACTTTGTTTGAGAATGTAGTGTTAATGATATTAAAGCCTTTGTGTAGAATGTTGCAAAAAGAACATGAGGAGAAAATAAAGACTTTCTTAGGGCATAACAAGCAAGAAATGGTAAAGAATTTAAACCAATATAAAAACCAAATGGGGAAAATAGAAAATATTTTAACCCATCATACAGCATTTAAGACTTGTTTTCTTTACAAAAAAATAGAAGACGACATTACTTTATTTTTAGAATCTATCCAAAAATAAGCCACTCACTTTTTTGTGAACAAATAAAATACTACTTTTGAATCGAATTTAACACACAAATATAAATGGGACTTTTTGATTTTTTAACAACAGATATTGCGATTGATTTGGGTACTGCGAACACCCTCATCATGTATAACGACCAAATCGTAGTCGATCAACCTTCTATCGTAGCCTTAGACCGTTTGGCAGAGAAAGTAATTGCCATAGGCATGGAGGCGCAACAGATGCACGAAAAAACGCACGAGAAATATAAAACGGTTCGCCCTTTGCGAGACGGGGTAATTGCAGATTTTACGGTGGCAGAGTATATGATTCGGGGCATGATAAAAATGATTCCCGTTAAAAATAAATTTTTCTCTACCAGCTATCGCATGGTGATTTGCATTCCGAGTGGCATCACAGAAGTGGAACGCAGGGCAGTAAAGGATTCTGCCGAGCAAGCGGGCGCAAAAGAAGTCTATTTGATTGCCGAGCCGATGGCTGCAGCGATTGGCATAGGCTTGAATGTGAAAGAGCCTACGGGAAATATGATTGTGGACATCGGAGGGGGAACGACTGAAATTGCCGTAATTGCCCTTTCAGGCATTGTTACAGACCAAAGTATTCGCATTGCTGGCGATGAGTTCAATGACGATATTTTGGATTATATGCGCAAACAACATAACATGCTCATAGGTGAGCGGAGTGCGGAGCGTATCAAAATCGAAGTAGGCGCGGCTTTACCCGAAATTGATAATCCTCCTGTGGATATTGAAATTCGCGGAAAAGACTTGATGACGGGCATTCCTAAGACCATTTTGGTTTCGTATAGAGAGGTTGCACATGCCTTAAACAAGTCGATTACCAAAATTGAAGATGCGATTTTGAAGGCGTTGGAGAACACCCCGCCCGAATTGTCTGCGGATATTTATGAGCGTGGCATTTATCTTACAGGCGGTGGCGCATTGTTACGGGGCTTGGACAAGCGTTTGGCAGAAAAAACAAAACTGCCTGTACATATCGCTCCCGACCCTTTGAAAGCGGTCGTAAGAGGAACGGGTATTGCTTTGAAGGACTTGGAAAATTATAAATATTTGATGAGTTGAGAGTTGAGAGTTGAGAGTTAGTAGTGAACAATCAACTATCATTTTTCACTTTTATCACTTTTCACTTTTCACCTTCAACTTTTCACTTTTCACTTTCAACTTTTCACTTTCAACTTTCAACTTTCAACTTTCCCCGTGTTTCGCATAATACAATTTCTTACACACTATCGAAATTCCGTTTTGTGGCTGTTTTTGCAGTTTATAGCGATAATTTTGATGATAAACTTCAACGACATACAAAGACATGCCGTTGGAGATGCTGTGTTACAATTGTCAGGAAAAGTGCAAGAACGGAGGGCAAAGGTCAAGTATTATTTTAATTTGGCGGAGGAAAATGATGCGTTAAAAAATGAAAATTTGTTATTGCATAAACGCCTTGAAACGTACAAAAGCCGTCTAAGCTACGCAGAATCCGTTTTGAGGTTAGATTCTAACAAACTTTCTGCTTATGACACTACGCACGTTCAAAAGCAATTTTACAATTATGTACCTTGTCATGCCATTAACAATACTACGGACAAAAACTATAACTATATAACCCTTGATAAAGGCTCTGCTGATGGGGTAAAAGTGGGAATGGGCGTTATTTCGCCACGCGGGATTGCAGGTAAAGTCATTCGAGTAAGCAAAGATTATAGTTTAGCTTTGAGTATGTTAAGCCTCAATTTTACCCTCAATGCCAAAGTCCGCAGAACAGGAAATGTAGGTATGTATGAATGGACAGGCGGAAGCAGTCGAGTAGGTTTGCTGAACAATGTGCCACAAGATGTCGAAATCAAGATAGGAGATAGCATTGTTACTTCGGGTTACAGTTCTGTTTTTCCCGAAGGTTTCATTTTGGGCGTAATTCAAGACAATAAAACCATTCAAGGCGGCTTCTATCGGGCAGAAATCTCCTTAGCAACGAATTTTGATGCGCTCGGCGATTTGTATATTATCGAAGCAAAACACATAGAAGCGATGGACTCGCTCAAAGTCGGATTACCACAAGAGTAATTGAAAATGGAAAATGAAAAATAGGGTAATAAAAGCCAATTTATTGATTAATAAGTATTTACAAAAAGTAGTAAACATATTGAAAATCGAAAATAGTTTTTTAACACGCAAGCGTTAACTTTCAACTTTCAACTTTCAACTTTCAATTTCTTTCATGTCTCCCATAAAAATAGCACAATATATCTTCATCGGAATTTTGTTCCTCCTTTTCCAAATTTATGTGGTGAAATATCTCATCATATACAATTTTGCTGTGCCATTTGTGTTCTTTTTATTTTTGTTTATGCTGCCTACCTCTATCCCTTCTTCGGTAGAATATGTGGTAGGTTTTTTTATGGGATTAATCATAGACATTTCTGGAGACACACTTGGCGCAAATGCCTCTGCAGTGTTATTTGCATTAGCCGTAAAAAGGCAAATTGTAGGAACGGTAACAGCAACTGTAGGTTTTAGAGATTCGGGGGAAATAAACCTAAGCAACCAGAATTTTGTATGGTACGTAACGTATTTGATAAGCCTTATTTTTGCCCATCATTTGGTCTATTTTTTATTAGAATCTTTTAACATGGCAAATATCGCTTACACCTTATTCAAAATCGTAGTAAGTACCTTGTATAGCTTCATTATCAATTATTTAGTGTGTATTACTTTCTATAAAAAATAAAAAATTACGCATAGAGGTTTGCAACCCTTCGAGTGGTCGCAGACCCTCGAAGCGGTTGAAAACACAAAAAACATGGACAATCTACAAGCGAGAGGCGGCATTATTTCGATATTTATAAGCATTGTATTGGTAATATACATGATTCGCTTGTTTACCATACAAGTATTCAATGCCGAATATGAAGGAAAAGCCAATCAAAATGTCATCAAAACCAAAATAATAACGCCCCCACGCGGAGCTTTATATGACCGAGATACAACATTATATGTAACAAATGATGCCTTATTTGACCTCACAGTTACCCCAAGAGAACTCCATATTCCCGACACAACTGTATTGTTAGAAGGGCTTGATATTACCCCAGAAGAATTGGTAAAAGTGTTGGATCATGCCGCAAAATATTCGCCTATTCGAGAATCGAGCATTGCCCGCAACATTTCCCCTTCTACCTCTATCACCATGCGCGAAAAAATGTGGGATTTTGGCGGATTCGATTTTTACCGTTATAATACCCGAAAATACATTTATCCTGTAGGAGCAAATTTCTTAGGCTATATAAGCGAAGTCGATTCCAATCAAATCAAAGCAAAACCCGAAAACATGTATATTTTGGGCGATTTGGTGGGAAAAGCAGGCATAGAAAAGTCGTATGAGACCGAAATGTTGGGCAAAAAAGGCAAACATGTCATTCTCAAAGACGTGCATGGCAGAGAAGTGGGCAGCTATATGAAAGGCAAACAAGACGTACAGGAAGTTCCCGGCAATGATTTGCTGATGAGCATCAATTTGGATTTGCAGCGTTTGGGCGAAGAAATGATGCAAAATAAACGTGGCAGCGTAGTTGC
>JAYUZN010000789.1:0-3229 GCA_043751755.1 Bacteroidota bacterium
ATCTGCTCTTATCTGCGCAAATCTGCGTGAAACAACATGACCTACCACATTCTCCAAAAACGCCATTTCCTCAACATCCCTTCTGGCTCAGGCATAGAAGTCAAGGACGGACATATATATATCGTAGGAGATGACAGCTGTTTTCTCTACAAATTAGCCCAAAATTGGGCGTTAGTAGAAAAAATAGCTCTTTTTGAAACGCCAAACCCTGCAACCGAGCGAATTGCCAAGCCCGAAAAGCCCGACTTAGAGGCAATGACGCTTTGGGAGGAAAACGGAGAAAACTGCCTGTTGCTGATAGGTTCTGGCTCAAAATCTCCGCAAAGAGATACGGCTTACAAGGTTTTTTCTCCCCCAAAAGTGCAAAAAATCTCCTTTACTGCTTTATATGACAAGCTCCGCAAATCTCCCCTCATTCCCGAACTCAATATAGAAGCTGCGATTCAATGGCAAAGTTACTTAGTTTTGTTTCAAAGAGGCGGAATATTTCAAGAAAATGCAGCAGTACTTGTGCAGGAAAATGAGCCTGAAATTCTCCCATTTTCTCTGCCCCTTATAAATAACGTACAAGCAGGTATTTCGGGAGCTGTATATTGGGCAGAAAAAGACCTCCTTCTGTTCTGCGCTTCGGCAGAAGCTACGGCAAATAGCTATGATGATGGCGAAATTTGTGGCAGTTTGATAGGACAAATTCCTGATTTTTCTGCAAAAATGAAAAAAAAGGAATTATTTACAAAGGATTGTGTAATTTTGGGCGAAATTCCGAAACAAAAAATAGAATCCATCACGATTGCGAAAGTCATTTCTTCTACAGAAATAATCCTCTTGGCAGTAGCCGACAATGATGATGGAACGAGTTTTTTGTTTGAAATCGGAGTAACTCTTTAAGTCACGCAGATAAGCGCAGATGAGAGCAGATAAACGCAGATGTATTACTTGAAAATCTGTGGGAAAGAAGAACGCAGGTAAGTGCAGGTGTATTCCTATTTTATCTGCGACATCTGCTTTCATCTGCGAAAATCTGCGTGAAACACGAAAATCTGCGCGAAACGCAACTCATGAATTTACAACATCTTAAAACCTACTTGTCCGTTCCGCGCCGCATAGCGATAACCACGCATCAGAAGCCGGACGGAGACGCTATGGGTTCTACTTTGGGCTTAGGGCATTATTTGCAAGCAAAAGGACATCAGGTAACCATCATTTCCCCCACCGATTACCCTGCTTTTTTGAAATGGATGCCCGGACGACAGATGGTATTGATAGCCCCTTTTCAGCCCGAAAAAGCCCACCGTTTATTCCGAAATGCAGAAGTTATTTTTTGTCTTGACTTCAATACTTTGGCGCGTATAAATGAATTTGGAGAAACTGTAGCTGCTGCAAAAGGCTATAAAGTCATGATTGACCACCATACTTTTCCCGAAGATTTTGCAGATATTATGCTCTGGGACGAAGAAGCTTCTTCGGCTTGTGAGTTGATTTTCAGGCTTATCGCAGAAGAATGGCAAGACAAAGCCGCTTTGACACAAGACATCGCAACCTGCCTTTATACAGGCATTATGACCGATACAGGCTCTTTTCGCTTCGACTGCACTACGCCACGTGTGCATAGGGTAATTGCCGATTTGATGGATACGGGCATTGATGCCACGCAAATTCACAACAATATATACGACACCTATACCGAAATGCGTTTGCGCTTGTGGGGGCATTGTTTGCTGAATTGTCTGCATGTTTTGCCTGACAAAAAAACAGCCTATTTTGTTATTCCCCGCAAAGCTGCAACTGATTTTGTGATGGAAGCAGGCGACTTAGAAGGAATTGTGAATTATGGATTGGCAATAAAAGGCATCATTTTTGCCGTTACGATTTTGGAAGATGAGGGGTTAGTGAAATTTAGTTTTAGGAGTAAAGGGGATTTTGGCGTGATAGATTTTGCCAAGCAATTTGAAGGAGGGGGACATTTTCATGCAGCAGGAGGCAGGAGCAGGCTTTCTTTGGAAGCGGCTACGACAAGATTTTTGGAGGTGCTGGGGGAAACGGAGGTAGTGTAGGGGTTCACGCAGATGAACGCAAATGGCAGCAGATAACGCAGATAAAGTAATACATCTGCGAAATCTGCTTTTATCTGCGAAAATCTGCGCGAAACATATCGGAGACCCGAAATATTTTCCCCGTTTTTCAATAAAAATCCTTAATTTGAGTTTTATAAGTAAAAATAGCGCATTTTTTGAGAAAATACGAATCTCTGCAACGAAATTGCCCCAAAACAGCCTATTTTTTGAGAAAAACGCAGGAAAAAAAAAATATCTTGTAAATTGCTTACCAACATACAGATTTTTTTTTTAGCTTTGTGGCGTATATGCAATTCTGCGTGAACGGGAACAGTTTACACACTTTTTTATACAGATAATTCACAAAAAAGAATCTTTGTATAAAAAATACTTAATATTGTACAGTAATTAATTGAAAATGGAAAATGGAGAATAGAAAATGGAAATAAGCAAATATTTTTGCTTCAATTTCCAACCTTTAACGCTTCAATTATCAATTTTCAATTATCAATTTTCAATTCAGTTAATATTTGCCTAATGCCGAAACTTTACGGCTCTATTTATAATATAGCATTTATGAAACAAAGACTCGCCCGTGTACTATTCACATTGGGAACTATCTGTTTGATTCATTCTGGCGTGCAAGCGCAAGACCCGCAATATTCGCAGTTCTACGCTAATCAAGTGATGCTCAATCCTGCATTTACGGGGTCGGGGATAGGCTATCGATTCGCCCTCAACTATCGTGCGCAGTGGGTCGGTATCCCCGGATACTATAAGCAGACTGCTTTCGCTTTCGATATGCCTTTGTATATTGGTAGCACCACGCAAGGAGTAGGCGTGTCGGTTACGAATGACGTGGCTGGGGAAGGCAATTTGGCAAGAACCAATGTCTTGCTCAACTATGCCTACGAAATCCCGCTTACAGATGCAAGAGATGGCGGACATACCTTGCGCCTTGGACTTTCGGGAGGCTTTCAGCAGGCAAGCATAGACTTCTATAAGCTACGCTTCCCTGACCAAATCGACCCGCAAGACGGTTTTGTGCGTCCAACAGCAGACCCTTTGTTTATTCTTAACGTCCGTAAGAGCATGCGGGAAGATGTAAACGCAGGGCTTTTGTATTACAACAACTACGCCTTTGTGAGCTTTTCGGCGGAACATCTTACAACCCC
>JAYUZN010000790.1:0-4044 GCA_043751755.1 Bacteroidota bacterium
TTGGTTACGTTCTAAAGTGTAGACCTGTGGGAAAAAGTTGGTAAAACAAGACTTTTCTTGTAATTTAGCGGTGCGAAACGTTAAACCAAGAAAAGTCTATGCGATTAGAAATCAATACAAAAGTAATTCTAAATATTGAAAGTAGCAACTTATCGGCAGTTTTATCTGCTTTTTTGTGCTGCTTAGGTCAATTATTTGGCGAAGTGTTGAGCGAAGTGATGCTGCACTATGCGATTGTGTATGGAGAAAATGGTCATCTTCGTTCTCTTTTAGGGCTTCAGCCAGGGGATAAGTGGCATTGGAAAAGCAAAAAAGGGTATCGCCCTATCACGATAAACTGTTTATTTGGGAAAGTTCTGCTGCCCAATCCCGTAGTAGAAGTGCATGAAGTGGGCGGCGTTGTGCGTAAAGTGGTGATAGGTAGGAAGTTACTAGAAGTAAGTGCGTATAGTCAAATCCCGGATTTCATGAAAGAAATGATAGGGACTTTGGGCGGCTTGATGAGTTTTCGCAATGTTGGCAAAAGTATGCGCGTATTTAGTATGTTTCGAATAAGTTTAAGCAGTATTTGGCGCAGTGTGCAGTGGAGTGCAGAGCGGCTGACGATAGTACTTGCTGCGCAAAGTGGGGCTGATGAAATATTTGAGACGGATGCCACAGGTGTGGGCACCAAAGATAGTGGCAAAAGAGGTTCCGAGGCGAAAGTGCTGATGCAGCGCAAAGTGGGGGGCGGTTTGCGTTTTTTGGGGGTAAAAGTAGGCACGTATAACTGCAAAGCGGATTGGGAAGCCTTATTTGAGCCGCTACAAGCCCTTTTATGCGCTGGAAAACGCTTTATTTTGGTCGCAGATGGCGATGAAACGCCGCTCAATGTGTGGCGAAGCCTCACAAAAGGCTGTTTTTCGCTCATTCAACGCTGTTTGTGGCACATCCCGCATCAGCTCAAATATATGCTTTGGAAAGATAAAGCAAGCAAAGAGGAAAGAAAAAACATATTAAAACTATGTTATAGTGCTTTTTTACTCAAAAAAACCATTTCGCTTGAACAATTCGCAGAGTATGTGCAGCTAAAATGGCTCCGTATTGAAAACCTTATTATGGATTGCCAAAAACGGGGATTTCAAACTTGTGCTACTTTTCTGCAAAACGCCAAAAATTACGCCTTTAATGTCGGACGTAAGCCAAGTGATAATCATAATACTTCTCTTACGGAAAGAAGTATGAGAACCATTAAGCAAAGAACTCGCTATGCCGTTTGGTCGGACAAGGGCGCGGAAAATGTCATTAAAATTAGGCTAAATCATTTCTATAACAACCAATTAATAGGTCTACACTTTGGCACATGACCAAAGTTTTACGCAATTTTGAGGGTATTCAAAAAAGGGTAACTTTGCGCTTCTAAAACAACAAAGTAACGCAATACAAAGTTACCCCAATTTTTTGGAAAATCTGTGTTATCTTTGCTGCCCCAAATTAACAACAAACCATGCAAAAACTGCTGTCTTTTTTCCTTCTTTTTGTGGCTGCCTGCACTTCTCATACAAAAGAGGTAGTAAAGGAACCCGAAAATCTGCTTCCTCAAGCCAAAATGGTAGCGATTCTGACCGATATGCAAGCCTCCGAAGGCGTTATGGCTATCAAATTGGGGGGGAATCTCAATACCCGTACCCAACAAAAAAATGCGTATCAAGTGGCTATTTTGAAAAAATATGGCATCTCGCAGCCCAATTTTTGGGAAAGCTATGAATATTATTCCGATAATCCCAAGTTATTAGATACCATTTATGCCCAAGTTGTAAAGGAATTGGAAAAAGAGATGCCTGCCGAGAAAGAACGAATGGCAAAAAATCCGCCCGTTGTGCCACCTGCCCCTACGCCTGTTATGGCTCCTAAGCCCCAAATTTTGCCTCCTCTTTCGGGAAATAAAGGAGGAAAAACACAATAATGGCGGCATAAATAAAAGATTATCAATTTTTTATAAATAAAATAGCAGAAAAATTTTTTTGGTTCAAATATAACTCCTATTTTTGCGCCCTCAATTAATACAAGGGAATCAAGTTCTTAACTTAATAAACGAAAAAAACGTGACAAAAGCAGAAGTTATTGCAGACATTGCGCAGAAGACCGGTATCGACAAAACCGATGTATCTGCAGCCTTAGAAGGCTTCTTTACCGTAGTAAAAAATTCACTTTCAACGGGTGAGAACGTGTATGTACGTGGATTTGGCAGCTTTATTGTGAAGCGCAGAGCCGAAAAAGTGGGACGTATCATCTCCAAAAAGATGTCTATAGTTATTCCAGAACACTCTATTCCAAGTTTCAAACCTGCGAAGATATTTATGGAAAAAGTGCGTCAAGCACCTGTAACAGAAGATAAATCTTCTGAAGTTGATGCGTAGTAAGTTGAAAGTTGAGAGTTGAAAGTTAATATAAGTTTATCATAATCAATAAGATATATTCAAAATATATGTTTAGATTATTCGTCACTCATACTTACACAAATAAAACTACTTCTTTGTTTGTCTCTCATTCTCAATTTTTAATTTCTTAAATGGCTAACAACAGCGAACATACAAGTGGTTTTGTTTTGCGTAGTATCGTGATTGGGCTGGGAGTTGTGTTATTTGCTTTGCTTTTTTTTGCGGATAAAACGCAGCTTTCTACTAAAAATAAACCTTCAGTAGGGGCTACAACAACAGAAAATAACCAAGTGAGTAACAAGCGTCCTGCACTTTCGCCTGATGCTAATACCGACAAATGGATAGAAAAGGCGAAAAAAACTGAAGGAAAAGACAAGCTAAATGCCTTAGATTCAGTTATCTATTACCTTTCTGCTCGGCATCGTTATGATGTGGCTTGGGACTATGCAGTAGCAAAAGTAGGGATAGACAATTCTTTGACTAACAAGTTGCAAGTAGGAAAAATAGGACTCAAAGCCATAGAAGACCTATCTTTTAGCGGCGAAGATTCTGTTCTTAGAGTACAATTTGTGGACAAAACTACGGCTTATCTTGAAGAAGTAGTCGCAAAAGACAGCACAAATGAGGAGGCTTTGATGGCATTAGGCACAAGCTATATTTTGTCGTTTCGCCAAGAAAACAGCATGAAAGGGATTTTGAGCATTCGTAAAGTTACGGAAATCAATCCTAAAAATGTGGCTGCACAGTACAAATTAGGCGAGTTTTCGATGAAAACTGGACAATTTGATAAGGCGGTGGAGCGTTTTCGCAAAGTCTTGGCACTTGAGCCAAGTCATGCAGATGCAAAATTGCGCCTTGCTATTGCACTGCAATCTTTAGGAAAGACCGAAGAAGCCTTGCAATTAGCTGTAGAATTGGAACATGGTAGTCCTCCCAGTTTTGGCGATTCTATCGTTGGCGCGGCAGGACGAATCATTCATAGTATAAAGAAATGAAAGCGGAAAAGCGAAAAATAACAGCAGAATAATCGTTATAAATGACATTTTCCTGTTGTTAATGGCTCGTTTTCCAGTTCTCATTTTTCATTTTTCATTTTTTATTTAATAATTTATGCCTTGCGGAAAAAAAAGAAAGCGTCATAAGATTGCTACGCACAAGCGCAAAAAGCGTTTGCGTAAAGACAGACATAAGAAGAAAAAATAATATGTTTTTTCTCTTAACAAGATGAGGTATATGCTCCCGCCGCAAGCGAATATTCGTTTGTGGCTATACCTTTTTCTAATTGAAAATGTTTCTTATTTCACGCAGATTTCCGCAGATGAAAGCAGATTTCGCAGATAAAATGCTCAATATCTGCGAAATCCGCCAAAATCAGCGTTTATCTGCGTGAACCTAAGACTTTTCCTTAAAAAAAGGGTTCGTTCTTTGAAAATCATTGAATTTTTCACTCAGCATCACGATTTAAGATGGGAGGTTTCTCGTAGATTTATCCAAATTTGCGTAGATTTCTTTTTTCTTAGAAACGAGACTGATAACTGTAAGATGTTGTGAATGAATTAGTAATAAGCAAAAGTGAGGATAAACTGCGGATTGCCATTTTGCAAGACAAGCGGATTGTCGAGCT
>JAYUZN010000791.1:0-5332 GCA_043751755.1 Bacteroidota bacterium
GATATACGGCTTATTGTTTATAAAGCACCGAATAAAGCCTGTAATCCTTATGATGATGGGATAGATACAGTCATTAAATCTCTGTGGATTATCCCATATGAAGATGCAGGTATTTTGGGCAATTTTCGAGGGCATGATGAGGATAATCCTAATTTCACTTATACGGTTGAAATAGGGCTGAATCCAGGCATTTATGAAGGAATAAAATACCTTCCTGATAGCATGATAATTCCTCATGACCAAGGGCTTAATATATTATTTGACAATCGAACCATCATTGTAAATCCAAACAAAGATAACATTTCTCTTTTTGGTAAAGTGTATGGCATAGGGCAGATACAGCCCGACAGCAAAACATTGGTTATCGATTATTATGTAAAAGACAACCCTAAATATACCTTGGAAACACAAAGGCGTTTCATCGGTACTCGGGTTCTTTAAGGCTTTGCTTGATTAGGTCAAGGCTTGCCTTGACCTAATTTTCTCATTTTTTTCAAATCATAACAAAACAACGTCATGAAAACGATATATATTTTTCTTTTATTGATGACCACCTTTCTCTTTATATGTCAAGCACAAGAAGTGCCTGCCGTCTGTAAAGAAGGTGCGGAAAATCGAAATTGTAGCGCAATTTCCCGTACTACAAGTTCTACTGTTTCTGTTTGGGATTGGCGAAATCCCGAAAACTACAGCTATCATATCTCCAACATCGACCCAATAGATGTGGAGGGTATGAACCCTTTTACGCCTTATAACAATGGGGCTTGTGCGATAGATAATGTACATTTTTTGTACTATGGTTCTCCTAACATTACGGACATTGATTATGAGCCTACAGATGGTTGGGAACTCATATTGAAAGAGTTTGGAACGAGCCAAAACAACGTAGATTTTCCGTATTTTATCTTATACAATCGCTATGAGAGTAAGATGCGAGTCTTTATTTTGATTCCAAGAAATTCCCAAGATTTTGATGCTTATAATGCGGCTACAGTCAGAACAAAATTTTCTGAAACGCAAATTGTTAGCCCTTATAAATATCAAAGTGGGCTATTAGAACACGTCAGCAGCCCCGCTAATTCTTTGCAAGATATGTCTAAAAGCGTAGTCGCTTCTACTCCCAATAGCTTTTATTTAGCAAGTTTTGTGTGGTTGATAGCAGATATTCCTGTAGCTTATGACCCTTGCACCTGCTATTACCCTTCTATGTTAGAAATTGAACCAAGAGGTTACAAGTCTGAAGAAGTAAAGCTAAATCTTCATGCAAATGGAACGATTAGTTTAATGCAAGATGTTTCGGATGCGTCAGGAGTAGACCCAAGTGATGGCGGCATAAATACCCTCAAAGATGTAAAAGATGGGGTAGAAAAAGGCACAAAAGCGTTTAAGTCTTTGGGGGAATTTGCCTTAGCTATGGACGAATTGGTGCAGGCACTTGCTCCTGTCGTGGCAGGCGCAGCAGTAGTAGTAGCCCCAGAACTGGCTGTATTAAAGCTTCCAGTATGGTTTCTTGCAGCAGTAAGCGGAGGGGAAGCCGCAGTAAGTGTGATGGATTTGTTTATTGGGGGAGGGAAAGAGGAAGCAGAAACGAAGCCTTTTTTCTTTCATGGACAAGAAAAATTTGATGGAACCGTAACAGGGACGATAGAGGAACATCAAGTATTAAGCGCAAAAACCTTTTACACCCCTGGCAGCAATGTCAAGCCCAATTACCCAGATACTCACCCTATCTACGATAATACACTGGGCGTGATGCACTTACTCAAAACCCCCGAACTCCTTACCACTATAGAGCCAATATTTTGTAACACCTGCCCACCTACCTCCTTTTACTTCAAAAGCACCGCCAAGCTCAGAGATGACATTGTTTATGCCATCAATCCCAGTTCGGGTTTGTCGCAAGAAGCTGTCAATATCTATGCTGCTATTATCATTGAATATCCAAACATCAGCTACCAAAACCCTTATCTTGGGAATCATTTGTATGGGCTTACCAAAATTTCGGACAGCGTATATCGCACCCCTTATCTGCCTTTGCCTTGCCTCAAAGAATTTATGATAGGCGTATATCCAGGTGTCTTTGAGTTTCCTGTACAATTAGCTGGTTCTGGTCAGGGCGGCATCAAATCTGCGAAGCTGCATTTGGTCGCTACCCTCAAGCGCGACCCAAGCGACTACAACTACAGCCCTTCAGCTACTGAGGTGTTATTCGCAGCAACTTATAAGATAGACGTTATTCGTCAAGATTTGCAAAACCCGACTTTCCCTGTTTTTGGATTTGCCGATTTGCAAAATAGCCTCATTTCCAATGTACAGGAAAATCCTGTAGTAGAAAATCTTTCGCTGAGTGCAGATAAAACCATTTATGGATATGGTACAATAACTGTTAAAGATAACATTCAAACGAATGGATTTCATTTGACGCTTATTGCAGGAAAAGAAATCTTGGTAGAGTCGGCTAATACGGATTTGTGGGCAGATATGGATTTAGAAATAGGAAAAGTGCCAGGTTGTGAGGGCAAAATACCTGCATGGGACGCAAGCAATATTTGCCTTTTTTGCAATCAAAGTGAAACTTACAATCCGAATATTGTCGAAAAAGTGGGCAATAATGTTCCCAATCCTTCTTTATCTCATGGAATAGTAGAAAACGCTTTTATGCTGAATGCCTATCCTTTGCCTTTTTCTACAGACATTACCCTGCAATATGTGCTTTGGCAAGCCGAAAGTGTGAGCCTTAACCTAAGTGACCTTACGGGTAGAAGGGTAGAAAATATTTTGGTAAACGAAGCGCAAGAAGCGGGTAGCCGCAGCCTCAACATAGACGGCACAGGCTTGAGTGCAGGAGTTTATTTTCTAACTATAACCACCAGCCATAACACAGAAACGATAAAATTGGTAAAAGAATAATAGGCTTTAACACGCAATTTATCTAACTTTGTCAAAGTTCCGAACTTTGACAAAGTTAGATAAATCCCTACTATTCCTTCACCACCTTTTGCGTAACCTGCTCCGTAGCCGTTTGGAAAGAAAGCAGATAAGTGCCTATTGCAAAGCTGCTTAGGTCAAATTCTGCCTGTACCTTACCCAATTCAATCATCACCTTTCTTTCTATAACAATCTGCCCAAGAGCATTGTACAAGCGCAAAATCCCTTCACTTCCCTCCACATTTATGACCTCCACATTCAGAATTCCCGTAGTAGGATTCGGATAGCTGTTCACTGCTAACTGCTCACTGCTCACTGGATTCCCCATTCTCGCTGTACAGCCCGATGTTATCAGCCTTACCGTTTTACTTACTGACATTTTCACACAACCATTTGGATAAGCAACCTCCACACTATAGGGCTTATGATTTTGCGAAAGCGAAACAGGGGCATTATAAGTATTGGTATTTGCGCCCAAAATATAAGTCCCCGCCAATTTCCACGAATAAGTAGGAGAAGCCGTTGTGCTATTTGCGGTCAAAAGCGCGCTACCACTTGAACCGCCCAGCACACATACAAAAATATCATTTCCTACAGCAGCAGGATTTGAGGTAATTGTAGGAATTGCCGCTTCTTGCACCCAAGCATTTATATTATTAGAAAACGCTGAAAAACAGCCATTTGAGCCTTTAGATTTAATGTTATAACTATCTACATTCGCAGAAGGAAGACTGACAACTGTTGTCATATTTGGGGCTTTTGTCGAAACATTGATGCCATTTTTATACCAAAGTACCGTAACCGCATTGGGAGTTGTGGGCGTAAGCGTAATATTTGCGCCTTGACAAACGGGCGAACTTGTCCCTGCAAGCGTAGGCATAGGTGGCACAGCAAGTGAATTGATAAGCATTGTATCTGCTTTGACGCATTGCGTACTGATATTTGTTACCGTCAAAATATAGCTGGTATTGGCAGTAGGCGAAGCAAGCGGATTGGAAATATTACTATTTGACAGGTTACTCGTAGGCGACCAAGCATAGTTATAAGCAGCATTTGTATTTCCACCAATTTGAATCGAACTCCCCACACAAAGGATTTTGTCTGCCCCTGCATAAGCTGTAGGAAGGCTGTTTTTTGTAATATAAATATAGCCCGAAGATTGGCTACAACCATTTGCGGCGGTAACAAAAAGGCTATGATTGCCACTATTAACAGGCGCGTAGGTATTTGTGTTTGTGCCTACGGGCGTTCCATTCCATTTCCAAACATAGCTGCTCAAACCTGCGGGCGTAGAGAGCGAAAAAGGTGTTCCTATACAAAAGGCATTGAAGCCCGTAGAAGTGCTAATGACAGGAACTGATGGGCTGGCATTTTTGATGATAGTAACATCAGTAGAAATAGCAGACAAACAGATAGAGCCATAGCGAACGACTTGCAAAGAATAAACATCTGCCCCTACATTATTGGAAGGAATTGTGTAAGCCCCTGTTCCGCCATTTATATAATTGACTGCCACGCCATTTTTGTACCATAAATATTCGGTCATTGCGCCACTGCCAGCAGTTGGGGTAAGCGTAACCATAGTTCCCGTACAGACTGTAACAGTATCATTGGCTGTCGAAGGATTTGAGATACTAATGCTCGGCGCAGTCGTAGTACAAGTAGCTTTATTTTCAATGGAAAACTGTCCAAAAGTCGTAATATTATTTCCTGTGCTGAATGTTAGTGCAGAATTTTGTCCATTTGGAACAAAAACATCTCCTGAATCTAACATAGTTCCCCAAGTATTTCCCTCTGCAATGTTGCTTCTTTTATACACATTGAAATAAGGAGCTAAATATCCGCCGCCACTTAGGTTGGGCAAGCCTCCAAATTTGATACTTGTGAGTTGGCTAAATGTGTTATTTGTGCCATAATTGTCGATAATCCAATAGCCATTTTCGGGAGCTGTGATGCTGCTGGGCTTTTGGTCGGGAGAAATATTGAGCTTTGAAACGACAATATCCCCATTGGGAAAAGTGCCTGCTGCGGGGAAAGTCAGTTCCGCACTTGCATTGGCAAAAGTTTTGACTCCGCCTGTCGTAATGGCTTGTCGCTCACTTGTTCCCCCCCCAAAAGGAGCTGTAGAAAGGCTACGGCTTGCATTTGCCACCAAAGTGCCATGATAGCTATGTGCATGGTCTAAAATAGTCGTCCCCGAAGGCTCATGAAATTGGAAGTACGCCAACAAATTTGGGTCTGTTGTAGGCTTTTTGGTCAAGTGCATTTGCTCGCGTACTTCATTGGTAGTCAAAGCCCTATCATAAATGGCTACTTCGTCCATTTTGCCAATAAAATTGCGACTTGAACTATTTCTATCTCTTCCAAATTGAAAAGCACTATTAAAATTGACGGCAGCATGTGC
>JAYUZN010000792.1:0-2113 GCA_043751755.1 Bacteroidota bacterium
AAGGTAAAAATTTGGGCAATAAAAGGCGGCAAACCTTTTCCCAACAAAAAATTTGCATTTACATAAATCCGATTTTCTTTGCTCAAACTAAACTGAATATCGCTACAGGTTTGCGGCGCAAGCGACTTCACAAAGGGGTTTTGCAAGACCTCACTCACATGTTTGTTGTATAAGGAAGGGTTGCCAGATTCGGGTTTTCTCATGCTCCGAATCATGCGAATAATGCCCATTAACAGGTGATAAACACTTGTATAACGCAGGGGAAAACCCATTGTAACATTCAGACAATCAGTGTGTTGAGGCAAGGAATATAAAGTAGGAAACAGGAGGTTTTCATCTGCCAAAATGATTCCATAATTGCGCATATCTTTCTCATCTTTCCATTTCACTTTGCTCAACAATTCGCCCAAATACCTTGCCTGTCCCGATTGCTGCGGAATCCCTGTTATATAAATATTTTTGGGGCTTTGAGATAAATCGGTTTCTATCAAAAAGCTGCCTCTGTCTTTCCATTTTCTATGATACAACGCCACAAAGCCATAAATTTCCTTTAAAATATCGCTTTTTTGCAGGTTTTCTGCCGTAATTCCGTCCCAATAAATTTGAGCTTGTTTCTTTCTTAACAATTCATCTATAAGCCATTCTTCAGCTTTTGAAAGGGCATTGAAACCTACAAAAATGATTTGAGTATAGGGAATATGCAGTTGTCCGTCTTTCAATTTCTCTACAATTTCTCGATAACCCATGCCTGTATATGCCTGATGTCGTAGCCTCAATTTTTCTCTAAAATTACTATAAACCTCATATAACACTTCCCATAACTCCAAAAAAGATTGTTGTATTTTGCTATAATCTTCAAAATTGAGGGATTTGAGAAATTTTTGGATAGATTCCATTACCTCCTCAGACATGCCTATAGTCGCATCTACTTCCTTCAAATCTCGCAAATTTGTATAAAGTTGTTGCGCATCTACATAATATTTGTCTATTTCGTCAAAATCTTTGAGCAGAATTTCGCCCCAAGGATAAAAACTTTCAAAACTTTCGGCATATTCGGGCTTTTTTTTGCGCATTTCTACCTTAAAGGTCTCATACAATTCAAAGACAAGCTGCACGCTATCTGGGAAAAAACCGCCATGCAACTCCTTCATAAAGTCCTCAATCGCAAAGTGTTGTGGCATCCATAATGTTTCTTTATATGCCGCAGCTACTGCTTCCCTAAAGAAAACTTGCGCTCTACGGGTAGGAAAAATGAGGCAAAGGTCAGAAATGCGCTTGCCGTATTGTTGTTGAAGCCTTGTTACCAGTTCGAGATGAAATGTGTGCATGAATGTTGTTTGAGGACTTTTCTTGCGCAAAGATAGGGAAATAAATGTTTATAAGAAGTTGAAAGTTAAAAGTTGAGAGTTAAAAGTTAATATAAGTTTATCATAATCAATAAAATATATCGAAAATATATGTTTAGATTATTTTTCACTCGTACTTAGCTCATAGTTATCCAGCTTTTTAAACGCCATATATAGTTGTGCAGTTTGGAAAACCACACAACTATATACTTATTTTGTATTTTTGGTTAGAATTGCCTATTTTTGTAGCACTTTCCTATAAACAATATTTGGACAAGATGAAAACATTTGAAAATTGGACACACGAAGAAGTGGAAACTACTTTTAACATTGAAGAAGTAGAAACTTTAGCTTTGTTAGAAGATTGGATTTCTGCTGATATTGAAGCAAATGAGCATGAAAAATATGTGCTAACTAAAATGAAAAAGCACTTATTTCAACGGGTAGGTTCTTGGCAGGAAGATGAGTTAAAATTATTTTTTATTGGTCCTCTCGTAGAATTGGCGGATATAGAAAATGGAATGTTCAAAGCATTTACACAAAGGAATTTTTCTGCCGAAATCAATGGAATAGAAGTAGGGGGAAAGGTTGATTTTATGTTGGCAAAGGGCAAACAAAAACCGAGTACACCTTATTTTTGCTTACACGAATACAAACAGGAAAATCGGCGCGAAAATGACCCGCTTGGACAGGTATTGATTGCTATGGTTGCAGCGCAACATCTCAATGAAAATGAAATGCCTATTTTGGGAGCCTATATTTCGGGC
>JAYUZN010000793.1:0-4772 GCA_043751755.1 Bacteroidota bacterium
AAATAACATAACAATTTCATTTTGGGGATTTCTTAGTGCCGTAGGCACGAAATATTTATAGAAAATGTAATTCTCCCCCAATTTATTGCGTTTCTAGTGTAAACGCTAAAAAAAAGAGGGAGGGGTTGGCATGTTTTTTCTATAAATATCGCCGTCCCTACGGGACTATAAAATTGTTACGTTATTCAATTTTCATTCCTTATCAATATTTGCGTTTGCATACCTTCAACTTTTAGAAAATAGATACCTGTGGGCAAAGTAGAAATAGCTATCTCTGACTTTTCGTTATGGTTTTCTGCTAACAACAAATGTCCTAAACAATTAAATAATGTAACCTTGTGTAGTTGTCTATCGGAAAAATGAATAGATATGTTATTTGATGCAGGATTTGGATAAATAATAAAACTGTTTTTCTCCACCCCACAACTCGCAAATTTTACAGAGGAATATTCATATTTTCCGTCAAAATCGGTTTGTTTCAGCCTATAATAAGACAAGCTTGTTAGGGGATTTTCATCTGTATAGGCATAATAACGGATTTCATTGCTATTGCCTGCCGCATCAATACGTTCAATGAGGCTAAAATCTACGCCATTTTGTGAGCGTTCTATTCCAAAAGAATCATGATTTATTTCTTTGGCAGTAGCCCAATGAAGTCTGACCTTTCCTTCGGAACAAGTCGTCTCAAAATCAAGGAGTTCAATAGACAAAGGCACTTGATATTCATAAGCCCCAATGTCGGGATTGCCTGTTCGCAAAGCCCCTAATATGTCATTTGCGGGGCTACCTGCGGCATTTCCGGCATTGATAAGGGGGCTTGTATTTTGCAAACTTAGCCCATCATCTGCACTCAACCAACAATTATCTGCCCCTATAGCATTGGCAATATTGGTAAATTGCGGGTTTATGTTCACATTTCCTGTTCCCAAACCTGTCAGAATATGAGGCGCATTTTGATTTGTTATATCAATCGTAGAATAAGTAGCATTAAAAGTACCGCTCCCAATGAGGAAAAATTGAGGACCTGTACCTGAAGCAGTATTGCCCCAAAAAATGCTGTTAAAAATAACAGGATTGCTGTTTCCCGAAAAACTGCCTGGAGGAGAATTTCCCCTATCTGATACAAGTCCTCCGCCATCTACGGCACTATTATTGGCAAAAACAGAATTTATGATGGTGGGATTTGCATTGCCATTATTTCCCGCCCAACAATACATACCTCCTGCGCGCTGAACCGCTGTATTTGCATAAATAAGGCTGTTCGTAATCGTAGGGCTTGCCGTTCCTGCCAAGCCAAAATTGTCAATTCCGCCCCCACCCAAATAGGCAGTGTTTTGCGTAATTATGCAGTTGCTAATCATAGGGGACGCATTTCCGCCAGTATGCCCACTGTTAAAAATCCCTGCGCCAAATTGCGCAAAATTATTTCTTATAACACAATTTCGGATAGTAGGACTGCACATATTTCCCCCATTGCCGCCATTATTGTAAAAGCCCCCGCCTAAGCCATCTGTAATCGAAGGGCTTCTATTATCATTGGCATCTTGCACCACAAAACCATCTACAACTGCTGTGTTATTGATGCCAACAGGGTTACTAATTACATGATAACTATTGTCAGCATTTCCCGCAGCACCAATTGCGCCACTCAATATGGAGCAGGCACCACAAGCAAAAACGCGTTCAGATAGCGTAATTTCTGTTCCTTCAAAGCTGCCATAAATAGTTAGCCCATTTTTCAGGCTAAATGCAAGGTTTCTATTTGCCGTATTTGTAGGAAAATACGTGCCGCAAGCTACCCATATTTCGTCCCCTGATCCGGACGCATTGATGAGGGTTTGAAGAGAGCTTCCTGGAGCTGCATTTGCCCAACTTGTGCCATTTTGCGCCCCTGCTCCAGTGCTTGTAACATAGCGGATTGTGGCGAATGAAGGAAAACTAAAGCTTATAAGAGCTAAGATAAGTGTGGTTGTTTTCATTGTAAATCGTTAATTTTTGTCAAACTTATTCTATAGGATATTGAAGTAAGGAACGAATCGGATAGTCCCGTAGGGACGAGATATTTATAGAAAAAATCAGACCCCGTCCTCCTTCTATAAATATGCTGTATTCTCTCAAGAATAGCTAGCATTTAAAAATATAACGAAGTCTTCGTGCCAAATAGTTTAGAATGGCGTAGATGCATCAGTATTTTTCTTGCATCTTGGCACAAAAATAGTTATTTACCCCGTTTTAAGGATAATAAAAATTTGCGGAAATCTCTTACAGTGCGCTGCATTGCGTTGCACTGAGCTTGTCGAAGTGAGCCTGCCGAAATGAGCGATTCGGACATTGAGCGTAGCCGAAGTGCCGAACTGTGCGTGCTAAAAAATGAAAAGCCCTATTTTACAGATATAGTTTGCAATATAACCCAAATTTAGGTACTTTTGTAGAGTTGTTTTCTAATAATCGTTTTATAATGGAAGAAAAAAATATAAAAAGCCTCAATCACTACGACTCTTTTGAGGTAATAGACGCTTTTCAAATTGATAAGAACCTTGATTGTGAATCGCTTAACGATTGGCTTCAAGCTTCGGGAGAATTAGATGACTTTGAAAGCACTTTGTTAGAAAGGGTAAGACGAGAACTTGTGATGTATGAGCGACAATGGAATGAGGAAGAACTGAAAGTGAATTTCATTGGATTCGTCTTTTTTTTGGCAAATGTGAATGAAAGAGGCAAAATTCTCACTTTTTTTGAACGCAAATTTTCGGGGGTTGTGAATAATATTTCGATTTCGGTCATCGTAGATTGCATGATAGCGACTCCGATGAAGTCGGGTCGCCCACAAAGCCCTTACTTTTTCATGCAGGAATTTAAGCGAAGCAGAGGAGATGACCATGACCCTGAAGGGCAGATGTTGGCAGCGATGATACTTGCAAGGTTTCACAATCAGGATACAAAAGTGGTGTATGGCTGCTGGGTGCAGGGAAAATATTGGACTTTTGCTGTGTTAAAAGAAGGGAATTACTGCGTCAGTCCAAGTTTTGATGCGACACAAGTAGGGGATTTGACCCAAATTGTGTTTATTTTGCGCAAACTCAAAGGACTGATTTTGAATAGGTAAATTTAGACTATTTTGTCGCAATCATCTTTGTAAGCACTTAGCAAAATCCGTATTTATGCCGTCTTATGGTAGCCCTTCGCCAGGGCAAAGAGCTACCATAAGACGTAAGACGGTTTTGCGTAAGTCCTGAAGATATTTGATTGTCGGGTTCCTACTATTTTGCTAAAATAAACCCTGTAATTTTATCGGCTTTTTGCATACTAACCTATGTGAAAGGATTACCTTTTCAAGGCTTAATGACATCTGCGAAAATCTGCGGTTAAATCTCCGAAAATCTGCGAGAAACAACATGAACATTTTCCACTTCCTATACGAAGGCATTGCCATGGCACTCAATGCCCTATTTAGCAATAAAATTCGCACCTTTCTCACCATGCTCGGCGTGGCTACGGGCATTTTCGCTATTTCTGCGATTTTGACGATGGTCAATTCCATGAAATATTCCCTTTCCGAAAACCTCTCTGCCTTGGGAAATACGACTATGTTTGTGCATAATTGGCCCTGGAAAAACAATTCGCAAGATTGGTTCAAGTTTTTTAATCGCCCAAAAGTGAGCTATTCCGATTATTTGAAACTCAAAAATAGCTTGGACGAGGTAGAAGGTGTAGCGTATGAAGTTTCTGCGATGGGGCAGACTATCAAAGGCGAAGGAAAGAGTTTTAGCAATGTTATCGTACAAGGAGTAACCGAAGATTATGTGAATTTGAATAACCTGAAAGCAGAAGAAGGGCGTTTTTTTACGGAAATAGAAATTGCAGGCGGAAATCCGGTCTGCGTGGTTGGGACAAATATTGCCGCAGGCTTGTATCCTGGCGAAAGTCCTTTGGGAAAATTTGTGCGTTTGGGCGGAAATCGGGCAAAAATTGTGGGGATTTTGGAGAAAAAAGGGGCAGGTATTTTTGGGGGAAGTCAAGATGATGGCGTGTTTATCCCGTATTTATATGCTGCCCGCAACTACAACATGAATGCCCGTTCTGTGGATAAACTCATTATAGTCAAGGCAAAAAATTACGAAGATTTGGATTTTGTAGAAAGTGAAATCATTGGCAAAATACGGGCAAATCGAGGCTTAAAGCCGGGCGTAGAAGACAATTTTTCTATCAACAAACAGGAAATGTTGATGAAACAAATAGATACGATTTTCAAATATTTGGAAAATGGCGGAATTATTATTACCTTTTTTTCCTTGTTGATAGGCGGTTTTAGCATTTTTAACATTATGTATATTTCGGTCAAAGAAAGGACAAATGAAATCGGGATTCAAAAGGCTCTGGGCGCAACAAATGGTTTTATTATGTTTCAATTTATAACAGAATCGGTGGTAACTTGTATTTTTGGCGGATTGTTGGGCTTGTTCGTGTTATTTGTAGGGGCAAGTTTGGCAAAACAAGGGCTTGCAAATTCGGGCATTAGCCTCACGATTGTGATAGAAATGTGGGATATTTGGCGGGCAATTATTTTGTCTATTTTTATTGGACTTACGGCAGGCGCACTTCCTGCATGGATGGCAGCAAGGGTGGATCCTGTGATTGCGATTCGGGCAAAATAGGGGTATTTCACGCAGATAAACGCTGATTTAGGCAGATTTCGCAGATGTGGGATATTATCTGCGAAATCTGCTTTCATCTGCGCAAATCTGCGTGAAACTGCACGAAAACTAACAATT
>JAYUZN010000794.1:0-1833 GCA_043751755.1 Bacteroidota bacterium
CTCAAAGAAACGTTTGGCAAGGACTTGAATTATGCAGAAACGCATTCTTCGTAGTTTCACGCAGATTTGCGCAGATGACAGCAGATTTCGCAGATAATCATTTTGGTCACCACGAAAGCGTTACATCTGTGAAAATCTGTGTTAAGAACACGAAAAGAATAAAATCCTAATTTACCCCTAAGGCACAAAGGAAACTAAGAAAGAAAAAGTGTGGCTTAGATGTCTTCTTTTACTATATAGCTTCGTGTTTCTTCGTGCCTTAGTGGTGAGAAAAATGATAAGTTATTTGATTTTTGTTCCTTAATCTGTGAAAATCTGTGGTGACTAAAATAAGCCTCACAAAGTCCATCTCTCCAAAAACTTCACAACTGCCAATGACAGCTTTTGTCCCGGATATCTAAACCAAATATCCAATAAATTGGAGCGACGAAGCACTCCTTTTTCGTGCGAAAAAGTATCAAAAGAATACTTGCCATGATAGCCGCCTATGCCACTATTTCCCACCCCACTGAAGGGCAGATGCGGATTGCCCAAATGCCACAGCGTTTCATTTATACAGCCACCGCCAAAAGATACATTTTCCATCACTTGTTTTATATTCGCATTGTTGGTAGAAAACATATACAACGCCAAAGGTTTTGGCTGCGCTTTGATGAGTTGCATGGCTTCTTCTAAGGTGTTATAGGTCAAAATAGGCAAGACAGGTCCAAAAATTTCCTCCTGCATCAGAGGGCAATTCCAATCCGAAACCTCCATCAAAGTAGGCGAAATATATAAGTCATTTGCATCTGTTTTTCCGCCAAAAAGAATCTTATCTGGCTCCATCAAACGAGTAATTCTATCAAAATGGCGGCGATTGACAATGCGTGCATATTGCGGGTGCTGTTGCGGGTTTTCGCCATAAAACTCTGTAACCAATTCCTTCATTCTTGCTACAAACCTGTCTTTCAAGTCTTTATGTACCAAAATATAATCAGGAGCCACACAAGTCTGTCCGCAATTAGTCAGTTTTCCCCACAAAATTCGCTTGGTAGCAAAGTCAAAATGCAAATCTTTGTCCACAATACAAGGGCTTTTTCCGCCCAATTCTAAGGTTACAGGCGTGAGATTTTTGGCAGCAGCCTGATACACAATTCGCCCAATTTCTGTTCCGCCCGTAAAAAAAACATAATCCCATTTATAGCCCAATAAAGCCTGTGCAACTTCGGGTCCGCCTTCCAAAATAGCTACCTGTTCTTCCGAAAAAGTCTCCCGAATGAGTTGCGTCATGACAGCAGAAGTATGAGGCGCAAGTTCAGAAGGCTTCAGAACCACCGTATTTCCTGCACCTAAAGCCCCTACAAGCGGCGAAAGCAGTAGCAAAATCGGATAATTCCACGGAGCCATTATCAGCACTTTTCCATAAGGTTCTTTGTAAAGATAGCTCGAAGAAATGGCATGAAACAAGGGCGTAGTTGCCCTACGTCTGCGCGCCCATTTGTCCACATTGCGAATCATGCTTCTGGTTTCGCCCAAAACCAAGCCAATTTCAAAGCCAAAAGCATCAAAAGTGTCTTTGCGAAGGTCTTTATACTCTGCTTCTAACAAGGCATCTGTATATTTTTCGAGCGAAAATAGGAACTTCCGCAACATTTCTTTGCGAAAAGCAACGTCTAACGTTTTTCCTGTGGCAAAAAAAGCAGCCTGCTTTTGATAGATAGCCTCCAGATTTTGGGTGGAAATAGGCAGATTTGCGACCATAAAATTGAGTGTTTTTGCGCGGAGATTTTCGCAGATGAAACCGCAGATTTTCGCATTACAGTTGTGCGGTTTTTCAAACCGCATCAAGCGTGC
>JAYUZN010000795.1:0-1752 GCA_043751755.1 Bacteroidota bacterium
CCTACTTTTTTCATGACTTTGAAGTCATTGACCATGTTGTTCATATTGTTCAATTCTGTATCAAACATATGAATCCGCATTGCCATAGCATCTCCGCCAAAAGCCGTTCCATTCGGATACGCCAAATGTGCAGTACCCGTAGTATCTCCCAAAAGGCTTGAAACAGAAGTAGCGAGGGCAGAACCTTTTGCGATTTCGGCAGGAAAAGGAGCTACAAAACGCCCACTATTCATAGACATACGCGCGCGGTCTTCGATTTTCCAGTTATTGCCCAAATCAAAGCTAAATTCTGTCCCAATCGAATGAGACAAAGGGTGCATACCGTCCGCAACATTGCTTCTACGAAGTTGTCCGTCAGGACCTAAGCCCACATTTTGCAACAAATAAGGCGATTGCATTGCGCCATGCGTAGGGTCATAGCCCTCTGCGCCACTCCATTTTGGAGCCTCATTCGTTCCTTCTACCTTCAAAGGCATAGGCATATAGGCAGGAGTGCGGTCATTCAAATATTTGTAATAAACTCTTGCATAGCCATTGTCAAAGCGTTTGGTAATGTTAGCTTTTACCTGTCCACCCAAATTTGCGGTATAGCCTGCTGTTCTCACGCCTTCTCCTTGACGGAAAAAGCCCCCAACATGTACACTAATATCGTCTCCAATCGGCGTTCCTACCGAAAAATCTGTACGAAAGTTTTTGTTATCAAGTCCTACAGTTGTTCCAATAGAACCCCCAGCAACTCCGCCCGTTTTGCTGATAAAGTTGATGATACCTGCGGGCGAGTTAGATGCCAAAGTAGAAGCCGAACCTCCTCTAATTGCCTCTACTCTTGCAATAGAATTGTCGGCACGCAAGAAAATGTCTGAAGTCGCAAACGCAATGTCGCCAAACAACAACACAGGCAAGCCATCTTCTTGTAATTGCAAGTATTTGGAGCCGCCCGAAGAAATCGGAACCCCACGAACCGTAATATTCGTATTTCCATCTCCGCCCGAAGCCTCTGAACGAATGCCCGGAATAGAGCGGAAAATCTCCGCTGTAGTACGGAAAACGGTTTGCTCAATGGCTTGTGTGTTCAAAGTAGAAACAGAAACACTTGATTCTAACTTAGATTTTGGGTTCAAAACCCCTGTAATCACGACTGCATTCAAGCCGATAGCGTCATTTGCTAAGGCAAAATTGAGGACTACATTTTTTTCGCTACCCAATTCGACTTCTTGCGTTTGATTGGCATAGCTGATAGACGAAGCCGTAACTTTGATTTTGCCTGCCGCTCCATACTCAATAGCGTAAGTTCCATCATCATTGGCGAGTGCGCCCACGTTTGTGCCTTCAATAGCTACAATTGCGCCGCCAATCGTTGCACCTGCTGCATCAGCCACCTTGCCTGTAATGGTGTACTGTGCTGATAATGTCGCACTTAGGCAGAAGATGAGCGATAAAAAGTAAATAATTTTTCTCATATAGATATTGTTTAGTGAATAAAAACTGAACAAAACTATATGTTACTTTGACACAAAAAAATGTTGTTTATGTAGGGTTTATCCGCAACCGTTTGCGCAATCGTTTGTTGTGGATAAATTTTTGGGATTTTTCTCTTGGGAACACGAAAAGAATAAAATCCTAATTTACCACTACTTGTAGTGAGCTTGCCGAACTAAGGCACGAAGGAAACTAAAAAAGAAAAAGCGTCGCTTAGTTGTCTTCTTTTACCCTATCGCTTCGTGTTTCTTCGTGCCTTAGTGGTGAGAAAAA
>JAYUZN010000796.1:0-3877 GCA_043751755.1 Bacteroidota bacterium
TAGCCATCTTTGCTAAGTGCCGATTTCACAAATAACAACGATTTAACCAAAAAATATGTCTGATTTTCAAGAGCAAGACAAAAAAAACAATAAAAGTGGCGGTAATAACAATCTATTTTGGATATATGGATTAATTATTGCTTTTGTCGTAATTGCCACCTTTGTGTATAGAGACCCCCCTCCTACTGAACGTGTGCAGAGTTCTATTTTCCGCAATTTGTGTGATACAGGCATGGTCGAAAAAGCCATTTTGTCCAAAAGTACTAACACGATTGAAGCTACTTTGACGGCTGCAGGAGTAGATTATATGAAAAAAATGTACCCTAAACCCAATAATCCGAAGGCTTATAGCAAAGCTCCGCAAATTGTGGTGGAAATGGGAGATATGGGGACAATGGAAACCTATTTGGGGGCAAAACAAATCGCTTATGATGTACCCCATCAGATGGATTATAGCGGAATTTTGCAATTTGTACTTCCCCTTGTTATTTTGGTCGTTTTGTGGATTGTATTTATGCGCAGAATGGGCGGCGGCGGCGCACAAATTTTCAATATTGGCAAAAGCAAAGCCTCTCTTTATGATAAAGAAAACAAAGTGTCCGTAACTTTTGATGATGTGGCAGGAATTGAAGAAGGCAAAGAGGAAGTACAGGAAGTCGTGGAATTTTTGAAAAACCCTAACAAATTCACCAAATTAGGTGGGCATATTCCCAAAGGGGTTTTGCTCGTAGGACCTCCAGGAACAGGGAAAACCTTGTTGGCAAAAGCCGTTGCAGGGGAAGCAAAAGTGCCTTTTTTCTCCCTAAGTGGTTCAGATTTCGTAGAAATGTTTGTAGGCGTTGGGGCAGCGCGTGTGAGAGATTTGTTTAAACAGGCAAAAGAAAAAGCGCCTTGTATCGTATTTATAGATGAAATTGATGCTGTAGGGCGCAGTCGTGGACGTGGCAATATGACAGGTTCCAACGATGAACGTGAAAATACCTTAAATCAGTTGTTGGTAGAAATGGACGGCTTTGACAGTGATGTAGGGGTTATTTTGATGGCAGCCACAAATCGCCCAGATGTGTTAGACCCCGCTTTATTGCGTCCGGGTCGTTTTGACCGCCAAATCTCAATAGACAGACCTGATGTGAAAGGACGTGCCATGATTTTTGAGGTGCATTTGAAAAAACTCAAAATCGCTGATGATGTCAAATCGGAAAATTTGGCAGGGCAAACTCCGGGTTCGGTTGGGGCTGATATTATGAATATTTGCAATGAAGCTGCCTTGATTGCAGCCCGCAAAAACAAGGACCTCATTGACCGTATGGATTTTCAAGATGCCATTGATAGGGTAACGTTGGGCTTGGAAAAGAAAAGCAAGATTCTTACCCCAAAAGAAAAGAAAGTTACGGCGTATCACGAGGCAGGTCATGCGGTAGTCGGCTGGTTTTTGCCCCATGTTCCTTCGCTGAATAAAGTTACCATTATTCCACGTGGTAGAACGGGCGGACATGCGCAATACCTTGATAGTGAACGCTCTTATGATACCTTTGAATATCTTTTTGACTTGATTTGTATGAGTCTTGGCGGACGTGTGGCAGAAGATATTATTTTTGGACAACGCTCTATGGGGGCGCAAGGAGACTTGGAATATATAACAAGGGTGGCGTATAGCATGGTTACCATTTTTGGCATGAATGACAAAATTGGCAATGTTTCGTTCAAAAGTGATGATGATTACTCGTTTTCCAAACCGTATTCAGAGGCTACAGCCCGCATTATAGATGAGGAAGCCAAAAAAATAATAGACAAAGCTTATGACAAAACAATGGCTATTCTGACCGAAAAACGGGCGCAATTAGAGGCGGTTGCGCAGGAATTGATTATGAAAGAACTCATTTTCAAAGACGATTTGACGCGCTTGATAGGCGAAAGACCTACGGATATAGCGACTGCATAAGCTGAATTTTCTGTTAAACCTGTCATTTCTTGAAGAAATGACAGGTTTATACTTATATTACGCTTAGTGAATAAATACAGCCAAACTCTGCTTAAAAGGGGATAAAACTTTTATGATAAAAACAATATGGATAATACAAATTTTGGGGAAATAATTTTCTATGACGACCCGAAAGGAAATATTAAGATAGAAGTTCTTTATGAGAGTGAAACTTTTTGGCTTTCCCTTAACAAAATAGCAGAATTATTTGGCTCGTCCAAGCAGAATATTAGCTACCACTTACAAAATATCTTTGCAGATAATGAGCTACAGGCAGAGGCAACTGTCAAAGAAATTTTGACAGTTCAGCTTGAGGGAGGTAGAGAAGTAAACCGTAAATTGGAATACTACAACCTTGACGCAATTATTTCAGTAGGCTATCGTGTAAGTAGTACGCAAGCTACCCTTTTTCGCGTTTGGGCAACAAAAACACTTAGAGAATACATCATTAAAGGGTTTATATTAGACGATGAGCGATTGAAGCAGGGTAAAAAATTTGGCAAAGACTATTTTGAGGAATTATTAGAGCGTATTCGCGAGATTCGAGCGAGCGAAAGAAGATTCTATCAAAAAATAACGGACATCTACGAACAGTGTAGTATGGACTACCAAAAGGAAGCAGAGCTTACGCAAACTTTCTTTAAAACCGTTCAAAATAAATTACATTTCGCAATCACTGGCAAAACGGCGGCTCAAATCATTAAAGAACGAGCCAATGCAAAGCTCCCAAACATGGGATTAAAAACATGGAGGAACGCCCCCAACGGGAAAATTATAAAAACAGATGTTGTAGTTGCCAAAAATTATTATAACGAAAAAGAAATAGAAGACTTACAACGTATCGTAAGCATGTACCTTGATTACGCCGAAAATCAAGCTGCAAGGCAAATTTCAATGAAAATGCAAGATTGGGTAAGTAAATTAGATGCTTTTTTGCAATTCAATGAATACCAGCTATTGAAAGATGCAGGAAGAGTAAAACATGAAGTTGCAGTTTCTTTGGCACACAAAGAATATGATAAGTTTAGACCCATACAAGACAAAAGTTTTGAAAGTGATTTTGACAAAGAGGTTAAGCAGGTTTTGCAAAAAAAGAAAGAAGAAAAAAAATAACCCAAGTTATATAGTTATACTTAAAATGGAGGAGATTTTCGGAAAATTTCCTCTCAAACCTGTCATTTCCTCAAGAAATGACAGGTTTATACATTCAAAGAGGACAATCCCCTCATTTTCAAAACACATATTTATTCACAAATTTCTCTAAGCCCTCTTTGTAGCCCACACTCAGCGTCTCCCAACGCCACTTGTCATAGCGCACAAACAAACGCCCCAACTCTATCGCAGTTTCATTCGGAAAAGAAGTATGCAAATGATAGGTATGCGTTTTTTGGTTTGTGTCCATATCCGTAATTGTTACCTCTACAGCGGGGATTTTGCCAAAAGTCTGGTTTCTATTTGCAGCATCATACATGCTAATAACAAGGTATATCTCTTCTATTTCTTTGGCGGTTTTGCGCAAATCTATGTCAAGATATTTGGATTGATTTTCCTGCACATATTTCACAGAACCATCTGCGGAGGCAAGATTGTGATAATATACCATGCAATTTTCATGGGGAATATATTTATCATTTGCTAGCATAAAAGCGGTCATATCCAAGTCAAACGTGCTTGGAGCGGTATAGGCTAAAGTAATACGGAGATGTTGCATGGTTTTTATGTTTGCTTAAATAGGTCAGAATAAAAATACTTATTTATACAGTTAGGGACACGAAAAGAATAAAATCCTAATTTACCACTAAGGCACGAAGGAAACTAAAAAAGAAAAAGCGTCGCTTAGTTGTCTTCTTTTACCCTATCGCTTCGTGTTTCTTCGTGCCTTAGTGGTGAGAAAAA